>CAYSMT010000174.1:0-6154 GCA_964432135.1 uncultured Acidobacteriota bacterium | reverse complement strand
GTCGATCCCGATGTGCCGGAGCCCCTCCATACGCGCCGGATCGATCCGATCCCCGACCACTCTCTCGACGATGGATCGAATCGCCCGCCACGAGCAACCGAGTTGCCGTGCCGCAGCACTGAGATCGGTGGTCTGGGCCAGGTAGGCACCCAACTCTTCGAAATCCCGAGTGAAGCGGCTGCCCGGGCGGGACCAAGGCACCGCTTCCGTGCAGATCCCACACGAAGGACAAGAAACCCTGCGGGGGGCGTAGACCAGCCAGACCTTGCATCTGCCCAGGCTCAGATGCCGCCAACGGCGCTCCTCCAAACCATCATAACCCGGTGCTTTCCGGCCACATCGGCTACAACGCGGCCGCCTCCAGCTCGGCTTGACTCCAATCAGAAGTCCCTCCTGAGAAAAACTCACGCCAGTCACGAAAAGATGGACGATTCCAAGAAACCTGCGGAAAATAGACGTTGCGCGCATGGGGACTCCGTGCCTCCTGTACTTTTCGTCGAGAACAGAAAAGCACAGCTCCTATGCGCGCACCAATCCCCTCACAATCCCCAAATCGCCACCGCCCCCTCTGGGGCTCCGCCTCCACAATCCAAAGGCGGAGCCCCAGAGGGAGCGCAGGCTACCCACATGAACGGCAGGAGATCCAAAAAATCTATGGTGCACCGGCAACGGCGCGCTCCCGCCCAGTCATCCGCCGGCCGCTCGAGCAACCCGCCTGCAATACGCGGGCGGGCTTTCCGGGATTGAGCTTGTCAAACCAGAAGGATCGCCGTAGGAAGACGGCCGGGGCAGACTTGAGGAACAAAGGAGGGCTCATGGGCGCGTCAAGGCGATCCATTTCGCGGCGGGTTGTTGTTGTGTTTGTTCTGCTCGCGGGCCTTTCGGTCATAGCCAGCGAGAGCGATGGAGCCGAAAAGATCGCGCCTTGGCTCACGGCCCGATTACAAGAGGGCCAAGCGGAAGCGCTGGTGCTGCTCGAGGATGAAGCTTTACCGGCGGATGGCTTGCAAGGGCCGGAAGCCGTTTATCGCGAGCTGACAGCGCGCGCGAGAGACAACCAGCATGAATTGTTGCGTTGGCTCGACGAGCAAGGCCTCGCGTATCGCCGCTTCTACCTGATCGACGCTGTGCTCGTCAAACTCGACCTCAGTCTTGCTCGCACCATCGCAGCCCGGCCCGAAGTGCGACGTCTTGTGGGCAATCCTCAACTACAAGCGGTCGAGCCGGCCAATCCCGCCGGCGCCTCCCTCGAGGCCGGCAGCGATGGCGTGGAGTGGGGGGTCGAGATGGTCGGCGCCACGACAGTGTGGAACGATCGCAAGGTGCGGGGCGAGGGCGGCGTCGTTCTCTCGATGGATACGGGCGTGGAGTGGGGGCATCCCGCTATCCGCAACAAGTACCGCGGCTGGGATGCGGCCAGCGCTACAGCAGACCACCGCTATAGTTGGCACGACGCCATCGATGACAGCGCAACCCCTTGGGACGACAATGATCATGGCACTCACACCGTCGGCACGATGGTCGGCGACGACGACGCGGGCCAACAGATCGGCGTCGCTCCCGGAGCACGCTGGATCGCCTGCCGTAACATGGATCGCGGCCTGGGTACTCCCGCACGCTATATCGAATGTATGGAGTGGGCCCTCGCCCCCTATCCGCCCGGTGGTGATCCTCTGAGAGATGGTCGGCCTGAGTTCGCCCCGCAGATCGCGAACAACTCGTGGGGTTGTCCGCCCTCGGAAGGCTGCGACGCAAAAAGCTTCGATCAGGCGCTAGCACGCCTGCGCCGGGCGGGCATCTGGATGATCGCGGCGGCAGGCAACGACGGCCCGAGCTGCAACTCAATGGGGAACCCGCCCTCCATCTCATCCGACGTCTTCACCGTCGGCGCTGTCAGCAGATCCCGCACTACGGCGTACTTTTCAAGCCGTGGCCCGGTGACCATCGATGGCTCGAACCGTCTCAAACCGGATCTCTCCGCGCCCGGCGATGGCGTTCGTTCCTCGGTGCGAGGTGGCGGCTACTCCTCTTTCAGCGGAACGTCGATGGCCTCGCCTCACGTGGCGGGCTGTGCCGCCCTGCTCTGGTCGGCTGTGCCGCAGTTGCGTGGCCAGCTTGAGATCTCGGAGTGTCTGCTGCGTCGCTCCGCGCAGAACCCGGTGCACAACTACTTCTCGCAAAGCTGTGGCGGGATTCCTCAAGACACCTATCCCAACGCCGTCGCGGGCTGGGGCATTATCAACATCGACGACGCCCTCAGCCTGCCCAGCAGCGACGGAGACATCGTCGCCGACCTTTGCGACTGCGCCCCGACCGACGGCGGGAGCTTCGCACTACCCGTCGAAATCAAAGACCTGCATTTCACCAACGCTCAGACCCTCGCCTGGACCAGCCAGGCTTCCTCTGCCGGCAGCGGAACGAGTTACGACCTTCTTCGCGGCGAGCTTGAAACGCTGCTCTCAGCGGGCAACGTGTCGTCGGCCGATTGTTTGGCCGGTGAGCTTGGATCGGCCGATCACAGCGATCCGGCACAACCTGCGGCAGGATCCGGGTACTACTACTTGGTGCGCGCAAAGAATAGCTGCGGGAACTCGGGCTACGGATCCAGTTCGAGCGGCATCACACGCAACAACGCGGCATGCCAACGCTTCGAAGCTCACTCCGATGGGCCGCCCTAACCAGACACCAGAAAATCCCACCGCCCGGGAATCAAAGGAGTCGCCATCATTTTCAAACGGTCGTCGGCCCCTTTTTCTCGATTTCCGCGAGCGCGAGAAGACCGCGGCGGGCTGGGGTTAGAATCCTAAGCTATGGCTCATGAATCGAAGACAGCCGTATTGACCGCCATCACTGCCAACGCCGCTGTCACCGTAACCAAGTTCTGTGCTGCTGTCCTCAGCGGCTCCGCTGCGATGATGAACGAGGCGGTGCACAGTCTGATGGACACGCTGAACCAGGCCTTTCTTTTCTTCGGACTGCGCGCAGGAGAAAAACCGGCAGATCGGGCCTACGCGTTTGGTCACGGGCAGAAGAAGTATCTGTGGAACTTGTGGAGTGCGATCGGGCTGTTCTCGATTGGCGCAGGGGTCGGCCTGACCCACGCGTGGCACTCTTGGCACGACATGGCCCACAAGCCAGCAGAAGCCTTCGTAACCGTTTTCGGCACCCCCGTCGACCCCTTCCATATCAACCTCGCGGTGCTCGCCAGCGCCTTCCTGCTCGAGGGCTTCTCCTTCTTCGTCGCCTTTCGAGAGTTCATCACACGGATGCACGCCGAGGGCCAACGCAATCCGCTGCGCTATCTCTTCCGCTCCAACGATCCCACCCTCGTCGCCGTCGTCCTGGAAGATGCCGTGGCGATGATCGGCCTTGCTCTTGCCGCACTCGGCGTCGTACTCAGCCGCATGAGTGGCCAAGAGGGCTACGATATCGCCTTCTCGGCACTCATCGCGCTGATGCTTGGCGTCGTCGCCTTCTATCTCGGCTGGACGAACATGCGTTTTCTCGCCGATCTCCGCGACAGCGAGGCGGAACAAATCTTTCGGCGCGTAGCGCTTGGGCATGAAGCCGTCGAGCGCTGCCACGACCTGCGTTCGATTGTCATCGATGAAAGGCACACGGTCGTCGTCGCCGAGATCGAGTTACGCGAAGAAACCATCGCACCTGAGCTGCAAGGCCGCGGCGAGGCAGCACCCCATAGCGGCTCCATGGCCCCCTCCACCTCAACCCAGGAGGTCGTAGCTGCGACTCTTGCTCGGGCCGAGCAAATCATCGACGAGATCGAATCGGCCGTGCGCACCGCATTGCCACGGGTTAGCCATATCACCGTAGAGATCGAGGGAGTCGGCCCACGCAGATCGCGCAACCGGGACTGAGCGCGATCAGGGAGTTACGCAACAAAGGACGTGGAAAAGAAGACGCGACGGAACACGATACCCATCGTTCTCACACGCATGCTCGGCATCGCGTTCAACCACCGATCGGTAACGCAATGCGGAAGGTCGACCCTTCTCCCGGCACGGAATCGACTTCGAGGCGCCCGCCGTGCTGCTTGGCGATGATGCGATGAACGATAGCCAACCCCTGCCCAGAACCCTTGCCCACGGGCTTGGTCGTAAAAAACGGTTCGAAGATGCGCTCGCGAACGGACTCTGGGATACCGCAACCGGTATCTGAGATCGAGACGATCAAATCGTCACCCTCTCGCCGCGTCGCGATGCGAATCGTCCCCCGCCTCGTACTCTCTCCCCGCGCGCGCTCCGCAGCATGCCGCTCTCCGATCGCCTGGGCCGCATTGACGATGATGTTGAGCAAGACCTGCTTGACGCCTCCCTGGTCGCAAGGGACCGGCGGCAGGCTTTCGTCCAGGTCAAGCTCGACATCAGCGTGATACTTGTACTCGTTTCGGGCCACTGTCAGCGTCGTCCGGATCCCATCGTTGATGTCGTAGGGCTCCATCGCGCCACCGGGGTGAGAGAAATCTTTCATGGCCCGAACGATCGAAGTGACACGCTGGACACCCTCTTGCGCCTCGCGCAGCGCCTTTTGGATCTCTTCGCGCAGCTCGTCCACGCCGATCTCTTCCTCCAGCGCCACAACATGCTCGACGAGAGGTGCCGTATCTGATCCCTTCGAGAGCGCCTCGCGCAGATCGACATAACCCTCGATCAGATGATGGTAATCCGCCACGACATCCTCGAAAAAGCGTAGGTTGTCGCCAACGTACTGGATCGGCGTGTTGATCTCGTGAGCCACACCTGCGGCGAGGGCACCGACCGCCTCGAGCTTCTGCATTTGAAGCATCTGGTTTTGGCTTTCCTTCAACGCATCGACGGACTCCTGCAAGCGCGCCGTACGCTCGCGGATGCGCTCTTCGAGCTCTTCATTCAGCTTGCGAACCTCGTCCTCGACCTGCTTGCGTCTCGTGATGTCCTCGACGATCCCGTCGATGCGAATGACCTTCTGCGCGTGGTGGTACCTCACGCGCGCCGAAACGGAGATCCAGACCGAATCGCCCTCTAGGCGCCGAACGCGAGCCTCGTAGCCGCGCACCGACATCTCGCGCAGCACCTGTTCGACGAGCCTCTTGAATGCGTGCTCCTCCAAGAAATGATCCGCAAAATCAACCTGCTTGAGCTCGCTGGGATCGGTGTAGCCGAGAATCTTCGCTAGGGCGAGGTTGGCATGCAGAAAGCGACCTTTCGGGTCGATACTCGTTTGAAAGACGCCGACGCTGAGGTAGTCGAAAAGCTCGCGGAGCCTCTGTATGCGGGACATGCTCTCGCCCGCAGCTTTGGCCCGCTGGGCAGCCTCCTGCTCCAGCTCGGAGGTCCGGTCCTCGATTTGCTCAACTTGCTCCACCGGATGGAAGCCTTCCCTGTCCCCGCACTCCACAAAATAATCTCGTCACGGGGCCGAGAGACGTCAAGTCGCCAATCCGGGATGAGTTCAGCCTCTTGCCCCGCGTTTCGCCGAGAAAGCAGGCCGCGCAGCGCGTAGAATGGCTTGGTCATGGAGGCCTTCCGTCTTGAGTGAGTTCCGGCTCATCGTCGCAGAAAAGCCGAGCGTAGCCCGCGACATCGCACGGGTACTCGGCATCTCCGGACGCGGCCAGGGCGTGCTCGGCGAGGAAGAGCTGCGGGTGAGCTGGTGTCTGGGACATCTCGTCGAGCTTGCAGAGCCTGCCAACTACGATGAGACCTGGCGTACTTGGCGACTCGACTCTCTCCCGATGCTGCCCGAAGTTTTTCAGCTCGTACCGCGTAAGGCTTCCCGAGATCAATGGCTCGTCCTGCAGAAGTTGCTGCGAGACGCCTCGCTTAGAGAGGTGGTCAACGCCTGCGATGCAGGGCGTGAGGGTGAGCTGATCTTCGCCAATGTCTACCGCCGCGCGGGCTGCACGGCACCGGTCCGGAGGCTGTGGATCTCGTCGATGACCGATAAGGCGATTCGTGAAGGCTTTGAGCGTCTTCGCGACGCGGAACAGATGCTCGACCTCGAAGCAGCAGCTCGCTGCCGCAGCGAAGCGGATTGGCTCGTCGGGCTGAACGCTACGCGTGCGATGACTCTCGCCGCGCGCAAGGGAGCCAACGCACCCCTGCTCTCCCTCGGCCGGGTACAGACCCCGACCCTTGCGCTGCTTGAGGCACGCGAG
>CAYSMT010000173.1:0-6173 GCA_964432135.1 uncultured Acidobacteriota bacterium | reverse complement strand
GCTCGAAACGAGGAAACGGGGTGTAATGAGGGCAAAGCTCGCCGCACGCCCCGAGCTGAAGTAGTGCATGCCCGCGTGAACACCGAAGCTCAACACGCCCAGAAACACGGCGAGCGATGCGAAAATCCAATAGCGCACGAGGCGCCGCGTTAGCCGCAGCTCGGCACGCGCCATGGCGAGCACTTGGTCGAAACGGATCATGACGCCTCCTCTCTGCGAACCGCATCGACCCGTCCGCGCTGCGCCATGAAGGCGAGGTAGGCCTCCTCGAGGGTCGGCTCGTCGACGATCCGAGCTCCTGCAGGCAGCTCCTGTTCACCCATCACCGCGCGGACCTTCAGCCCACTGTCCTCGGCCACGCGGGAGACTTCTTCAATGCCCTGACGCAGGAGCTTCTCCTCCTGCCCCTCCACCGTGTGAAGGTCGAAGACCCTCCCGACCGCACGCTTGATCAGTTCGGTCGGCGAGCCGCGAAAGACGACTTGACCTGCATCGAGCAACGCGAGATCGCGACAGCCCGGGCCAAGGTCGCCAACGATATGCGTCGAAAGCACGATGACCCGATCTTGCCCGAGCTGGGCCATCAAACGACGGAAACGTAGCCGCTCCTCTGGATCGAGGCCCACAGTCGGCTCGTCGACAACGAGGACGTCGGGTTCGTGGAGCAGCGCCTGGGCGACCCCCAGGCGCCGACGCATTCCGCCGGAAAGCTCCTTGACCTTGCGATCGGCTACCTTGCTCAGTCCCACGGCCTCGAGCAGCGCCGTGATGCGCTCCCTTCGCACCCTCCTATCGCGCAACCCACCGATGATCCCCAGGACATCGAGAACCTCCTCGACCCGGTGAAGCCTCCAGGCCCCAAACTCCTGCGGCAGGTAGCCGATGTGCGAGCGCACCTTGCGGCACTCACGCGTCACATCCGCGCCGCAGACGAGAACTCTTCCCGAAGTCGGTCGCAGCAAAGTGCAGATGATCCGCATCAAGGTGCTCTTGCCCGCGCCGTTCGGCCCAAGCAAGCCGAATAGGCCCGTGCCGATCGATAGGCTGACACCGTCGAGAGCCACCGTCTTGCCGCCGTAGACCTGGCGCACCTCGCTGATCTCGATTGAAGCACCGTCGCTGCTATGCGTGTTCACATCGAAGCTCCCTCTCATCGCTGGCGGGAGAGACGCCCGCCAGCGGGCCTGTTATACGACAGAGCGCGCTATTGTTTCGCGCTTTGCTTCGCGGGGGAAGCGAGTGGTACCTCGCGAGCTGCGAGCGGTGCTGGGCGCGCCCCTCCTTTCGCGGAGGGCGACGGTTCCTTGGCGCGTAGCGCGATCCGCGCCAAGGAACCGTCGTTTCATCCGGGAAATGACGCTCTCGTCCCCTCCTGAGCGTGCTCTCCGCTCGGCATGATTCTTGAAAGACTTTTCCGTCTCCGGCCTTCGGTGCCGGTAGGAGAGGCCATGTCAACCACGAAGCAAGATCGCCATGAGACTCCTGAGGCTCCCCGCCTCGAGATCCTGCCCGCCGATGAGCGCACAGGAAGCTGCCCGAGCCTGCTCGTCGACGACCTTCGTTGGCACGACCCTCAACAGCCTTACGCCGAAACTCTGCCACTCGAGGGCCGCCATCCTGAGGTCGTCGCACTCCTGGGTGTCGGCCTCGGCTATGCCGCAGCCGGCGCGCTCCAGCTCAGCCCCGGCTGTCAGGTCGTGGCCTGGGAACCTCTTCCGGGCATGGCCGAGCAGGCGCGCGCGCTCCTTCGTGATGAGTGGAAGATCAGCGAGCAGGTCGCTGTCGAGTCGGAGTTGGCCGATTTCCAAGCGCGGCTCATTGAGCGCTGCCGGCAGGCCGACTCCATGGCCAGCATTGTCAATCCGGCGCTCGCAGCACGCGACCGAAACCTGCAAAAGCGCTTCGAAGAGATCATTCAGGAGGTCGTGGATGCGGGGACGCTCTCCTTTGCGCCCCGAGCCGTAGATGCGGGCAAATGGATCCGTCTCGTCGACAACCTACCGGCGATCGCCTCCGCTCCGCCACTCGCCCGTTTCGCGACAGTTTGGGCGGGTCATCAGGCCTTCGTCGTCGCCAGCATGCCCGATGCCGAGGCCCTCGATACCCTTCGCAAGCGAAGCTCAAGCTGCGGTCTCGTAACGACACCTGACCTGGCGCTCGTGCTCGCCGAGCGTGGCGTGACAGCCGAGCTTGTTGTCGTCGGCAGCTCGTCTCCTCCTCCTCGCGAGTGCGCTCAAGGCTTTCCCAAGGCACTCCTGGCGATCACACCAGACTCCCACGCCGACTGGTGGGCCCTGCCCGCGATGGGCCACGCCTCGCTCGGCCATACCGGCTGCTCCTTCCTGCTCCCGCCCGGCGATCCGAGCAGCGTCATCAGCTTCCGCTGGGGTTCTGAGATCGCTCTCGTCGTCGCTGCCTATGCACTCGGCGCCCAGCGCGTACACACCGTGGGGTTTCCTTCCTCGCGCGACGCCGACTGGAACTGGCTGTGTGCTTCACGCCGTCGTGATCGCGTCCTCGAACGCATCGCGACGAGCAGCTCCCGAGAGCTCGTCCTCTGGAACGCCGCATCAACATCGATAATGCACGAGACGACCACGCCCGCCGAGGCTATCGACCCCTCGATCGCCCCCTCCCTCGGAGCGGGCGCACTGCAAAAAGCCCTTTCTCGCAGCAGAGATGCCGTTCGCATCCTGCGCCGCGAAGCGCGACGCTACCGTGGCCGAGTGCGCCGCACGAAGCTGGAGGACTACTTGCTGCGCCGGGCCGAGGGCGACGCCTTCACCCGCGCCTTCATCGCCGAGCATGCTGACCCGAAACGAGCGATCGAGACGCGGTGTGACGAAGCGCTCGCATTTTTCGATCGGGCGACCCTCCGGCTCCCGGAGCTGGACGTTGCGCTGCCCTCACCGCCTGAAGCGGCCCGAGAGCTCTGCGATCAAACGCTGCGTATTTTCATCGACGGCGACGAGGAGGAACCCTCGACGCTGCCGGGCCAGGTGCTTGCGCATCAGCTCCGGCGCATGACGGATCGCGAGCTGGAGATCATCGAGCTCCCGGCAGCGCTCAGCGAGCTGCTCGGCCCGACAGCTCAGCGCCTGCCTCAGTCATTACGCATACTGCTGATCCCGCTGCTCTGTCGCTTCAGCGGAAGAGCGCTCTATCTCGCACCGAATGTGTGCGTGTTCGACGATCCTGCGCTGCTGTGGGAAACCCCGCTTCTGGGCGCGCGCGCGCTAGCACCCCGGCAGGGAGCACCTTCGATCGTTCTCCTCGATGCTGCGGCTGCCGGTTGGGATCCCCGCGGACTGCTCGAGGCCCTCGCCGACGGGCTGACGGTCTTTGATGAGCGCTTGCGCCCGGGCGCCGGCACCGGTATCGGGACTCTCCCCGATCGCTGGTGCGCGCGAGACGAGCTGCGCATTGACACGGCGGCGATGAGCTACACCTGTCGTCCTTGGCTACCTTGGAAGAGCGCACTCCATCCCCTGCGCTGGGCCTGGGAGTTCCATCTCATCGCGGCGCTCGAAGAGGGGTTGATCCTGCGCAGCCAACTCGAGAGCACATGCGAGCTCGATCATCTTCGTGAAGGCCTCGTCGATCTCAAGCCCGAGCCTTCCGTGACGCCAAGCGAAACAACGAGGATCTAAGCACTCACTTCCCGCAAAACCGCTCAAAAAGGCGTCGACCACCTGTTTACTGTGGCTGCGGTCGGCCACCAAGGGAGATGCCGGCAGCAACAGTCGCGAGTCCGGCGAGGAATAGCAGAGGCATCCAGGTCGCGTAAGCCATCCAGGATGCTTGGACCGGACCAGCCGGCGAAGCCTGCAAGAAGTTCAAGACGAAGACGGAAAGGACCAAGGTCAGCAGGCCATAGCGCAGTAATCCGTAGAAAATGATGGCGAATACGATCAGAATGGCGATGGCCGAACTCCAGAAGTTCCCACTGGATCCGAGAGATTCGAGCACGAAGAACAACCCGACGACGGCGAGTGCAGCCCAGGTTCGGCGAAGCAGGAGACGCAGGAGCATGATCATCCCCATGATAAACATGCCGCCAAAGACCGAGTTGGTTACTCGGCTGATGAGCATCCCGAGCGCGGGCCCAAGCCCCGCGATGGCTCCCAGGCCAACGACTCGCAGATTCGGGGTTTCCTGGACGAACGCCTCGATGGCGTTCGCGACACCGATTACGAGCGCGAGCAGACCACCGAGCAGCAGGCCGATCAAAATGTCTCGTCCGACCCGTGGATCGCGATAGCGTCCTGAAAGCAGACGCGTCCAGCCGATCAACCGGTGCGGCCAGTGTCGTCGTACCGTCGGCTCCAGGGCGAGGTAGAGCAGCCAGACACTTCCCGCGAAGAAGAGCTGGAGACCCATGGCTTCGACGAGAAGCGCGAACTCCTCCGCAGGAAGTGCCACATGATGGGCACCTACGATCCAACCCAACATACCTGCAGCGAGGACGACGAGCGAGATCCGGTTCGCGCTGCGCGTGTCGCCACGCCCGAGACGCAAGTTCCGGCGCACGAGCAGGCCGCTCGCGAAAAGCACGATGACAATGACCAGCACATCCAGGGCGCGCGCGAATCGCTGCAGACCTGCGCGAACCTCTCCTTTTGGCTTCGTTTTCTCCTCATCGTCCGGCGCCCTTCGCAGGAAGGTGATACGACCCCCCACGGCACCGGCCTCAATCCGTTCGGGTCGTGCCCCCTGCGTGGGTGTGTTCACCAGCCAAGCCCGGGTCTCCTGGACGAAGTGCGGCGGCGTCCAGATCGGTGTCGTCGGTGATAGATCCTCCGGGCTGAACCCAGCCAGCTCGAGGGCCGTGCGGAAGCTCTCCTCACCCGCGGGCGCACCGCTCGCTTGTCGCTCAGGCGGGACGACCTCCAGCTCGTAGAGATGGTGCTGTTGATCGAAGCTCGCATAGAGCATTCCCGGCTTGTTGCGCGCAGGCACCGTCCGCGTGACATAGCCACGGGTCCGGTGCGCGGTGAGATCTCCAGAGAACTCCCGCAGCCAGAAACGCAGAACGGGCGGTTCCCCACCCTTGAGGGCTCGGGCCCCTTCAGGTGAGAGCGCGTACGCATTCACCGTCTTCAACGCCACATCATCGCTGAAGAAACCATAGGCCCTGTCCGCCGGCTCCGCATCGTAGCCAAGCCGAGCGAGATCCGCACGTGCATGGTCGATGAGCACAGCGGGTGATGCGAGCTCGACACGCTGGAGCAGGTTGAAACGACTTGAGATGGCCGCAACCCCGGCGAGCACGACGAGGATGAGGGCGAGGCACACGCCGGCGCCGGTACGGGAAAGAGCCCCGACCTCCCCTGCCTGTGCAACGACTTCCGGAGAAGGCGTCTCGCCCGCCGCGATGAGCGCGGCCAGCGGATCACCGCCCGGAAGCGCCGCCGCGACGGACAGCGCGCTCGGCGGGCGGCGATGGGCTTCTTTCTCGAGACACGCGAGGACGACCGACTCGATCTGGGGATCAAGATCGTGGACCAACTCTGTCGGCGGTGCTGGCGCGGCGCTCCGCTGCTGCTCGCTCAGCTCAGCAACGGTCTTGCCATCAAAGGCCCGCCGCCCCGTGAAAAGTTCGTAAAGCAGCAGGCCAAGGGCATAGATGTCACTGCGAACCGTGACCTCCTCACCCGCAAGCGCCTCAGGCGCCATATAGGCCGGTGTGCCGGAACGCAGCTCGCCTCCCGAGAAGCTTTTGGCGATTCCGGCCAGGCCGAAGTCGGCCAGACGCACCCGCCCCTCGCTGTCGATCATGACGTTGGCAGGCTTGAGATCTCGGTGCAGCACGCCCTGCTCATGGGCGGCAGCAAGACCGGCGCAGAGCTGGCGCGCAATCTGGAGGCCTCTTTCGCGGGGCAGCCTGCCGACGCGTTTGAGCAGCGAGGCAAGATCACCACCATCGACGAGCTCCATACTCAGAAAAACCCGACCCTCGGCCTCTCCGATGTCGTGTACGCGGCAGACGTTGGCATGAGAGACCTGCCGCGCAACGCGCACCTCGCCCCGGAAGCGGTCGAGCCAGCTCGCATCGCGGGCTAGAGCATCCGGTAAGAACTTCAGCGCCACGCTCTGCCCGAGGGACAGATCGTCCGCTCGATAGACCTGCCCCATGCCGCCGCCGCCCAGTATCTTGACGATGCGGTAGCGAT
>CAYSMT010000172.1:0-6201 GCA_964432135.1 uncultured Acidobacteriota bacterium | reverse complement strand
GGCAACCACGTCACCGCCTTCGGTGCGGCATAGATCATCTGGCCCCGTGACGCGCCCGACCCCGCGTTGATCTAGGGGCAGCACGAGCAAAGCAGGGCATGCGAGCGAGAAGCCCGTGAGCTAGACTCATGTCCCGTCATGAGCAGATTCGTCGCGACTATCCTGTTTTTGTCTCTGTGCGCATCGCCGCTTGCTCTCCGGGCTCAAGAGTCGGGGAACGCCGCTCAGATCCGCGAGGACGAGATCATCGTCGACTCGGCGGAAGGCATTCACCTTCATGCTCTCTTGATCCGTCCCACGGTGGCGACGGGAAAGCCGACCGCCGTATTGCTTCACGCGCTCGGGCGGGATCGCGACGCCCTCCTTCCCCTCGCAGACGCTCTCGTCGCAGCAGGCTATCCCGCACTGGCGATCGACCTGCGAGGCCACGGCTCCTCGTCCCGCGTAGGCAAGTTCCAGCGCTACTCCTTCAAGGTCGCACCACCAACTGACCTGCACAAGGCCGTCGATGACCTCCAGCGCGTGATCAACAAGGCCCATGAAGCGACGAGACTCGATATCGCGCAGCTCATCATCGTGGGCGTCGGCCAGGGAGCCCTCGTCGCGGCGGAGGCTTCGGCTCGCAAGCCGGCGTTCAAAGCGATGGTCATCGTGGATCCTCCACACAACTATGCCGGATTCCACCTCGAACAAGAGCTTGGTTATTTCGGAGGGCGACCCGTACTGTTCATCTGTTCCGCAATGGCGAGCTCCTACGATCGGGCGCTCGTCTTGCGGGATTTCGGTTATGGTGAGCGAGAGATCCGTCGCCTGGAGAGCTACGACACGCAGGACCACCTGCTGGCAGCCGGGACGAACGGCATCGAGGAGATCACGACATGGCTCGAAGGGCACTTCTCTGCCGACTGACCCTCCTCGTCGTCGGCTTGGGCTTCGTGATCCCTCTCGCGGCTTGCGGGCGTTGCGGGCCCGAGAGGGGTTTGCGCCATAGCGTACGATTCCCTATGCCCTCGGATCCGTCTGACCTTTCGTTTGCGCGCGCTCGAGATGCGTGGTCTCTCGCACTGACCGAGCTCATCGGCGACACTCTCGTCAGCTACGATGCCAAGATGCGCGTTCTGCCGCGCATTGCGTCCTCATGGGAATGGTCTGACGACCACCTCTCCCTCGTTTTTCATCTTCGCGACGATGCCTTCTGGCACGACGGAGTCCCCGTGACGAGTGCGGATGTCGTGCGCACCGTCGAAGTTTTCAAAGATCTGAAGCTCGGTACCTCGACGCGCGCGGCCGGCTTCTCAAAGATTCTACGCGCCGAGACGATCGACCCCCACACCGTGCGCGTCATCTATTCGCTGCCTTCCGCGTCAGCTCTCGCCGGCTGGACGGCGCCGCTGATCCCCGCCCACCGTCCGCTGGACGACCCACAACTCGTCGGCTGCGGCCCCTGGATCTTCGAGCGTTGGGAGACAGGAGAGCGCATCGTACTCCGGGCGAACAAGACGCATTTTGCAGATCCGCCCCATCTCGACGAGCTCGACTTCGAGGTTCTCGGAGATCCAGCGACACGTTTCGCCGCGCTCAAGACGGGGCGTATCGACGCCTCCGGCCTGCTTTCCTCTCAGTACAAACAGATCCAAGCCGACGAGACGCTCAAGAAACGATGGCGCTATTCCGAGTACCGCATCCTTTACTTCTGGTACCTCGCCTGGCGGATGGACGCACAGGACTCGCTCTTCGCCGAGGCCAGCGTGCGACGCGCGATGACCCAAGCGATCGACCGCCAGGGTTTTCTCGATCGTTTCGGCTTCGATGCGGAGGTCGCTTCCTCGTCCTTTCATCCCGACTCGCCTGCCTTTGATAAGAGCATCCAGGCTTGGAGCTACGACCCCGACGAAGCACGACGGCTCCTGCGCGAGGCAGGTTGGATCGACCGCGATGGCAACGGCGTGCTCGACCGCGACGGTCGACCCTTCCGTTTTCGCTTGATTTTTTCGAGGACCTCAGGAGAAACCGAGAAGATCGCCACGGTCGTCCAATCTGATCTGCGTGAGGTCGGCGTCGTCATGGAGCTGGAGCCTCTCGAATGGGCCGTCTTCCTCGATCGGGCTCGCGGACACGACTACGACGCACTGATGAGCGGCTGGCGTCTCGACCCGGATCCCGATCCCTTCGACCTGTGGCATTCCTCTCAAGCCGAAGCGCCGGGAGCGAACTACGCAGGGCTTCGCGATGCGCAGATCGACGAATGGATCGAACAAGCTCAGCAGACCTTTGATGACGATGCGCGCCGGCAGATTTATTACCGGATTCAACAACGTCTCCATCAACTGCAACCCGACACCTTCTTCTTTTACCCGCGCAGCCGTCTGGCTATAGACCGGCGCCTCCAAGGCATGAAAGGAACGCCTCTCGGGCCCTTGCGTTTCGTCCCGGGACCCGCCGCCTGGAAGTGGTCCACCGAGCCTCTCGGAGAGGATGAGACGCGGTGAGCCAGCGCCGTGTCGTGCGCGGGCTCATGTTGCGCATCGCAGGCGGCCTGCTCACCATCATGGGCGTCACTCTGGCGACCTTTCTCGTCGTCACCGTGCTGCCCGGCGACCCGCTAACCGCCTTCACGGCAGCCGAACGACAAGGACAGCTCAGCGCCGAGCAGGTCGCAGCTCTGCGAGACGAGCACGGCCTGGACCTGCCCGTGATCGTCCGCTACGGACACTGGCTTGCCGGAGTGTGCCAGGGTGATTTCGGCCGCTCTCTACGCACGCATCACCCGGTCAGCCACGAGATCCGTCGCCGCCTCCTCCCGACAATCGAGCTGAGCCTCGCCGCGCTGCTGCTCGTCACAGCCACCGGCTTACCTCTCGGTTGGTGGCTCGCCCGGCGTGCGGGAACCCGGAGAGACACAACAACGAGCATGCTGCTGCTTGTGCTCTATGCGTTGCCCGCTTTCTGGGTCGCCATCATCCTGCAAAACTTGTTCGCTGTGCGCTGGGGCATACTTCCGCTCTACGGGCGTACGCCTCCCGACGGCAGTCATACCTTCCTTGGCCGCTGGGACCACCTCCTGATGCCCGCCATCTGCCTCGCTCTGCACCAACTCGCTTTTTACACGCGTTTCGCTCGCAATACGACTCTCGTGGGCTTGCGCTCTTTGCACGCCTTATTCGCGCGAGCCTGCGGCCTGAGCGAAGGTCGCGTCATGCTGCGCCACGGTGTGCGTCCCTCTCTGGCGCCCCTGGCCACCCTCGTGGGGTTGATCATCCCTTCGCTGGTCACCGGCTCGGTGCTCATCGAGACCGTTTTCTCCTGGCCTGGGCTCGGGCGTTTGTTTTTCCAGGCTGTCACATCTCGGGATCTGCCTGTCGTGCTGGGCATGACCGTGATGATGGCGACGCTCACCGTCGGTGGTAGTCTCCTGGCCGATCTCGCCATGCGTCTTCTCGACCCGGTCCAGCGCCACGACCATCGGGCACGAGGATGAGGGACAACACCCCACTGCAAGCAGGAGTTATCGTCATCCTTGCCCTACTTTTGGTCTCCTGGCTCGCACCTTGGATCGCATCCAGCGAGAGAGAGGACGCGATCATCCCCTTCGGCCCGATGCAGCTCGACGCCGAGCGTATCCTCGAGCCGCCCTCAAGCACACACTGGCTCGGCACCGATCAGGTGGGGCGCGACCTCCTCTCGCGCTTGCTCCACGGCGGGCGCCGCAGTCTCGCAACGGGGCTCGTCGCGACCCTGGTCGCGATCCTCCTGGCCACGTGTTTCGGGGCCATGGCCGGCGTGATCGGTGGCGGCGTCGATGTGGTCTTCTCCCGCGTCTCGGACATCGTCTACGCCTTCCCCGTCCTCGTCGGTGCCATCGCTCTTTTGGGTCTGTCGACGGCGGGGCTCTGGATGTCCTTGCCACCTTCTGTGCGGGTGGGCGCCGTTATCGGCCTGTTTTCCTGGCCTTTCCTCTACCGCTTTCTTCGCGGTGAGTTCCGGCGCTGGTTTCATTCCGAGATGGCGGACGCGGCCCGGGCGATCGGCTGCTCTCGATGGCGCCTTGCGCTATGGCACCTGCTCCCTGCCGCAGCCCTGCCAGCCCTGGTGCCGGCGTCATTTCTGGCCGCCGGGTCGATCCTTGTCGAGGCCGGGCTCGGCTTTCTCGGAATCGGCATCCTGCCCCCCGAACCATCCTGGGGCAATCTGATCCTCGACGGCATGAAGAACGTCGATCTCGCCTGGTGGCTCGTCCTCTTCCCTGGGCTCTTCGTCTTCACGACGGTGCTCGCCTTCCATCTTCTCGGCGAGGGGCTGCGCCGGCGGCTAACCCCGTGAAGATCTCGATCTCGAAGCTGTTCATTCCCGCACTGTGGGCCATCGTCCTGGCCGCACTCCTCGCGAGCGCCACAATCGCCTTGGGTCTCGAGGTCGTCTGCGTCGAGGGCACGAGTATGGAACCTCGCTTGCCCCCAAGAAGCCGGCTGCTCGTGCTCACAGCCCCCGGCTTTCGCCGTCTGATCAGAGCAGGAGATCTCGTGCTCGCATCGCCACCAAGCCATGCGCTCCAGGGCCCCGCCACGATCGTCAAGCGCGTCACCTTGATTCGAAGGGACAACCACCGCCGCTTCTACGAGCTGATGGGCGATAATTCAGCAAACAGCCGCGACAGCCGAAGCTATGGCCTCGTACCCGCCGAGCGCCTGCGCGGTCTCGTCATTCTCGTGCTCTCCCGGGGTCGGCTGTCCTGCGAGCATGCGACGTGGAGGGAACTCAATCCCCCCGGGAATTCTCGCCTCCCTGAATCGTGATCAGACCCGCCGGACGATAACCTTCGAGATCGAGCGTGACATAGCGGTAACCTGCGGAACGAACGAGCCGGACCACCCGTTGCCGCATGCCCTCCTCGAGCAGGGCTTCGAGTTCCCGCGCCCCAACCTCGATCCGCGCCATCTCGCCGTGGTCCCGAACACGTACCACGCGCAGGCCAAGACCGAGCAATCCATCTTCGGCCTTCTCGATCCGCCCAAGACGCTCGATCGTGACCGGCGTTCCGACGGTGACGCGCGAGGACAGGCAGGCCGCCGCAGGTTTGTCCCAGACAGGTATCCCGAAATGCCGCGCGAGCAACCGCACCTCGTCTTTGCCAAGCCCGCTTTCGAGCAGCGGAGCCGCCATGCCGCCCTCGGCGGCGGCGCGCATTCCCGGCCGATCCTCTCCGAGATCGTCCGTGACAGCGCCGTAGACGAGTTGCGCGCGCCGCGCGCGCGCGAGGGGGCGCAAAGCCGTCGCCATGGCCTCGCGACACCAGAAGCAGCGATCGCCCGTGTTGGCGATGTATTTCTCGTTTTCGAACTCTTTTGTTTCGACTGTGAGCAAGCGGATACCTATCGTCTCGGCAAGGCGACCGGCGGCCTCTTGCTCGCGGGCCGGAAGCGAAGGACCGAGAGCCAGCGCCGCGACGGCTCGTTCACCGAGAAGCCGCTGCGCAACGACCGCAAGCAAAGCGCTATCCACGCCGCCGGAGAAGGCCACAACCACCGCGCCGTAGCCCTCGAGAAGACCCTCCAGACGCGCGAGTTTCGCTCGCAGCTCCTCCGAAAGGGCTGCGCGCGACAGGTCTCCATCCTTGTTCTTGGGCATCACGCGCTCCTTAAAACTGCGCTGTCGATCAGAAAGACAGGCTGGTCGCGAACCGAAAAAACCGGGCCGCCCAGACCTCCAAGATACCTCAGCGCGGGCCCTCGTCGACCAGCTCGCGCGGAGCGTACTCCGCAAGAAACGCTAAACCCACGCCTGTCATTTACTTCGCCTGAACAGAGCCAACACTTCATTGAAAACAGGGATGTTCCGGCTCCTGGGCAAGGGATTTTCCGGCTTGACTCGCTCTGAGCATCAACGTAGTTTTCCGGCGCCTTGTCGCTTGCCCGGGCGAGGAGTGCGTGGGTCTCACGTCCTTCCTCGCTTGGGGAAGGAGTCCGATCCAATCGCGAGAGCGGGGAACCGCTCGAGGAGTACGAGCGGGTTTCCGCTCAAGGAAATTGTTGCTCGTCCCGGAGGGGGATGAGTGACGACTATATCGGTCTTTTTTCTCCTGGAGGAGAGGTCATGCACGAACGGTTGGCAGCCCTTAAGTGGGCCGGAGCCATCATTCTTGCCCTGGCGATCTGCTTTGCTCCGGTGATGGCATCTGAAAACATGCCGTCTCCCACCGCGAAG
>CAYSMT010000171.1:0-6308 GCA_964432135.1 uncultured Acidobacteriota bacterium | reverse complement strand
GCAGGACCTCCCTGCGGGTGCGGTGTCTCTGGTGTTTCATGGCTCCAGAAAAGCGTGAAAACGGGAGGAGAGGAAGACGTCGACGGGAAACCCGTCCCGGATGCGGGAAGAGAGGAGGGATCCCTAAGGTAACCACGGGGTTGCGGGAAGGCCCGCACCGTTAAGGGCTCACCTCACACGCATCGAGAGACTAAGCGACTTCGCTCCGCATCGGGCAAAGCTCCAAACCCGCAAAAACATGAGAAATCTCAAACGCCGCTGTCTCCGGACTATCTGACCCATGAAAACCATTGCACTGAATATTTGTTCCAAAGCGCTTGCGCAGCGTCCCCTCGTCTGCCTTCGCCGGGTTCGTTGCACCGAGAAGACCACGCCATGTGGCGATGGCGTTCTCACCCTCGAGCACCATAACGATCACCGGACCCTCGCTCATGAAGACTGTCAACTCATCAAAGAACGGACGGCCGCGATGAACCGCATAAAACCCCTCTGCCTGAAAGCGACTGAATTGCAGGCGCTTGAGTGCGATAGGATTCAACCCAGCCCCCTCTATTGCAGCGAAAACTTCTCCGAGCACGCTCTTCTTTACGACATCCGGTTTGATGATAGCCAGCGTTCTTTCTATAGCCATCGTTCTATCTCCCACCTTCGGGTGTACTGGCCTCGCGGAACTCGCGACGACGTGATGGTGAAGTGCCTCTCAAAAAGCGCGGGAGCAACAAACCCCGGCAGACAAAGGCCTGCCGGGATGAGTTGCCGTGCTCTGGCGTAAAACTTGGCTGTGCGATGGGCTCGAAGGCTCAGCCAACGCCTAGCAGCCGAGCCATGGCAGAGCCGATGTCCGCCGGCGAATCCACGACCGTGATGCCGCATGCGCGCAAGGCGGCCTTCTTCTCAGCGGCGGTTCCCTTGCCCCCGCTGATGATCGCCCCCGCGTGCCCCATGCGGCGCCCCGGAGGGGCCGTCGCGCCGGCAATGAAGGCGACGACGGGTTTGCTCATGTGCGTGTGAATCCAGGCCGCCGCCTCCTCTTCGGCGCTGCCGCCGATCTCCCCGATGAGCACGACGGCCTCTGTCTGAGGGTCGGCCGCGAAATCTGGTAATAGGGAGGTGAAGGGCGAGCCGATGATTGGGTCACCACCGATACCGATGCAGGTACTCTGGCCCAGACCAACACGCGTGAGCTGATCGACGGCTTCGTAAGTTAAAGTGCCAGAGCGCGATAGCACGCCGACCGTACCTGGTCGGTGAATCATTGCCGGCATGATGCCGATCTTGCAACGACCGGGCGTGATAATCCCGGGACAGTTGGGCCCGATCATCCGCGTGCGCCCGGAGGCGATGAGAGCGTTTTTGACCTTGAGCATGTCGACAACCGGGATACCCTCGGTGATCAGCACGATCAAGGGAATACCGGCATCAATCGCCTCGAGCGCCGCATCAGCCGCAAACGCCGCAGGGACGAAGATCGCGGAGGCGTTGGCCCCCGTCTTGGCCATCGCCTCGGCGACACCGTTGAACACCGGCACGCCTTCGTGCGTGAGACCACCTTTGCCGGGGGTTACGCCAGCGACGACCCGCGTGCCCGCTTCGATCATCTGACGAGTGTGAAAACTCCCCTCTGAACCCGTCATACCTTGGACGAGAACCTTGGTCCCCGCATCGACGAGGATGCTCACTTCGCACCTCCCTGAACCGCTTCGACAACCTTGCGCGCCGCATCGTCCAGCTTTTCCGCCACGATCAGTGACACGCCGGAGGCCTCGAGCCTCTGCCGAGCGATATCCGCATTGGTTCCTTGGAGCCGTACGACGAGTGGAACCTTGATCTGAACCTCTTTCGCCGCCGCGATGATGCCATCAGCCACCCGATCACAACGCACGATCCCGCCGAAGATATTTACAAGCACCGCCTTGACTTCCGGGTCCGAGAGCAGGATGCGGAAGGCATTCGTAACGGACTCCTTACTAGCGGTGCCTCCAACATCGAGGAAATTCGCCGGACGAGATCCCGCAAGGTCAATGATGTCCATCGTCGACATCGCCAAGCCAGCTCCGTTGACCATGCAGCCGACGGCGCCATCGAGCTTGATGTAGTTCAGGTCGAACTTGGAGGCTTCGACCTCAAGCGGCTCCTCTTCGTGAATGTCGCGAAGCTCAGCGAGATCGCGATGGCGGAAAAGCGCACTATCATCAAGGTTGAGCTTCGCGTCGAGCGCGAAGATCTCGCCCGTTGGCGTAGTGATGAGCGGGTTGATCTCGACCAACGAGGCGTCGCATTCCTCGAAGCAACGCACGAGGCCCGCAAGCAAACGCGTGAACTGCTTGACCTGCGCCGCATCAAAACCCAGCCCAAAACCGATCTTGCGCCCGATATAGGGTAGGAAGCCGGCCTCCGGCATCACGGTCTCACGAAGGATCTTCTCTGGTGTTTCGGCCGCCACCTTCTCAATCTCGACGCCGCCTTCGGCCGAGGCCATGATCGTGAGGCGAGAGTTGGCTCGATCGACGAGGACGCTCAGGTAGTACTCGTGGGCGATATCGAGCGCACGCGTAACGTAGACCTTGCGAACCAGCCGGCCCTGGGTGCCCGTCTGGGGCGTCACGAGGGTCATGCCGAGGATCTCGGCGCCTTTTGCCGCCGCCTCTGCCGCATCCTTGCAGAACTTGATACCGCCGCCCTTGCCGCGACCGCCAGCATGGACCTGAGCCTTGACCATCACGGGGCCGCCGAGCCGTTCAGCGATCTCCCGGATTTTCTCGGGAGCCTCGGTGACCCCGCCATCAGGGACAGGGACGCCAAAACGCGCGAGGATCTCCTTTGCCTGGTACTCGTGCACGTTCAAGGGGGATTCCTCCCGACCGCTCGAGCGGGTCTCGTTGACGCCTTTCTGTAACCCTTATGGGCACTCCAAGCGCGCCGTAGATCCGTTGAGTCGGCTCAAGAAAGGGGTTTACGAAACAGTAGGGGGGCATCGTAGTCGCCACCGACAATCGCGGCAAGGGTTGATCCGGGTTAATCCTGGCTTATTCGAAGGGCGATCCGCAGCGACGGTCTCGAATTGGCTCGCTGTCTGCCCTTCGCTGCCGGCGGAATCCTGATCGAAAACCAAACAATAAGCTCACTCAGCGATGCGGAGGCCGAACTCCAGCTCCTCCCGGCAGCGCACGCGGCGCCAATGGGCCACGTCCCGCGGACGCCCAAGGCGCTCAGATCCACCCTCGAGACATCGGAGGGCCCGCGCGCGCAGCCAGAAACCTCCCACGCCACGATCGAGAAGCTTGACCGCCCCTCGCAACGCTCGTTCCGCACGGCCCTCGAGGAGATCGACCTCAGCCTGTACGATCGTCAGGCGCGCAGAACCACCCAAGCTCCTCTGGGCAACCAAGGCATGATCCACCCGATCCATCCACTCCCCTGCCGTTCTTGGCCGCCCCTGTGCCGCAGCAAGCTCCGCCAACACGAGAGCCGCTCGCGCGAGCGTCACGCTCTCCTCCCCGCGCTCCCAGGAAAGCGTGGCAAGACCTGTCGCGAACTCGCCGTGCCCGAGGGCTCCAAGTGCTGCGGCAAGCACGAGACGAGAGATGGCACGACGGCGAGGAAAGCCCGCACAGCGACGCAGCGACAGCTCAGCGGATGCCGCCGCCTCGACCGAACGCGCTGAGAGCAGCGCACCTCCCGCATGCTCAAGGAGCCCCTCCCCGCTCTCTCGCCGTGCGAGCTCGCGCCAGGGTCCCTCGACGCGCGGAGCGAGCCAAGCGAGCTCACTCAGAACCCAAGGCCGCAGACATAGCGCCTGCGCAAGCGCTGGAATCCGCGCAAGGGTCGGTAGTCGGTCGCCCCGTTCGAGATCCTGCACGATAGCTAGGGTCAAGGGACGCGGTGCTCGTCGCGCCTTGCGCACGAGGTGCCGACGCGACAAGCCGAGCGCCTCCCGACGATCGCGCAACCAGCAGCCCATCCAGCACGCACCGGGCACTCCGCGTGACATACCACCTCCTAGCAACATTCTACATTACTCGAACTATAGTATCAGCATATTTTTTATCGCTCCATTCTGAAACAAATTCTCACCAAAAAACAAGGTGACGCCGGGAGCAGTGTGCGTGTTTCAGGCTGATACACCTCCGACAAGCCGGCGCGCCCATTCGCTACCACGGAGGAAGGTTGCATGGACTGGGGTTATCATCTTTAAATCATGCGAAGCAGAACTCATGAATTGATCATCGCCCCGCTTGCCCTGCTCTGCGCCCCTCTCGTTATCGCGGCCTCCCCGCCTACGCCCGCTCCAAGCGCGCGGCTTCCAGCCCAGCTTCGCACCGCCATCGCACGGGCGGGCCTTGTTGAGGGCCAACTCTCGCTGGTCGCGATCTTCTCGGATGAAACCGTGCCCTTCGCGACACTGCGCGCTCATGACGCCCTGCTGCCCGCATCAACCCACAAGCTCCTTGTGACATCCTGCGCGCTCGAACACCTCGGCCCCACAAAGGTTTTCACGACCACTTTTCGCGCTGCGGGCCGGCCTGATGCGGCGGGCCGACTCGGCGGAGACCTCGCCGTCGAAGGGGGCGGCGATACGCTCCTTCGTGGCGAGGAACTCTGGGCTGCGGTTCGCGAGCTGAAGGCCCTCGGCCTTCAGGAGGTCCGCGGTGATGTTCTCATCGACGATGGACTCTTCGCCCGTCCTGGTAGGCCGAACTCATGGCCTCGCCGCAGAGTGAGTGATCCCTTCGATGCCACGCCGGGCTCAGCAGCACTCGCCTGGAACAGCATAGAGATCATCGTCAGACCGGGCGCTGCGGCGGGCGCTCCGGCCACCGTTGCGACCTTCCCCCTCACGGCCGGCGCACACATCATCTCCGAGCTGACGACCAGCGAGCGAACGCAAATCCGGCGAGAGACACTGCCAGCGGACGAGAGCGGTGAGCCACGTGGTGTCCGTCTTACGGGCACGATCGCGTTACAAGGATCACCCTGGCGCAGCTTCATCCACCTCGCCAACCCGGCTGAGGCGCTGCTCGCGGCTCTACGGGAACTCTTCTCACGCGAGGGTATCGCGGTCAGGGGACACTGGCGAGTCGCCCCAGCAGCACCCTACAACACCCTCCTGCTGCGCCATGCGTCACGACCGCTATGGCAGCAAGTCACCGCCATCAATAAGTACTCGAGCAACATGGGCGCGGAACTGCTCGCCAGGCATCTCGCGCGGGGCCCCGGAGATCGCCGGGGCATCAGCGCGCGCGAGGGCGTTCGGAGCCTCGAGGCCTGCCTGGCCGCCTGGGGCCTCGCTGAACCCGGTCTCCGGATCGCCGATGCGGCCGGCCTGAGCCGCGCGAATCGAATGAGCGCGGCGACGCTCATCGGCATATTGCGACGGGCGGATCGAGACCCGTCCTGGGGTATTGAGTTCGCGGCCTCCCTGCCGCGCGCGGGCGAAGACGGCTCGCTCAGGCATCGGCTGAGTACCTTCCGGGGCCGGCTTCGGGCGAAGACGGGCTCTCTACAAGGCGTCAGCTCCCTCGCGGGCTACGGGCTGACGAAAGCTGGGCGGCGCTTCGCCTTCGCGCTGTTGCTCAACCGCTCGGTGCCCGATGGAGGCCCTGTGAGCGCCGGCATCGTCGACCGCCTCATCAGCGCACTCTTCGAAAGCGCCGAGGACGCGGCACACTCCGACAGCATCCCGCACGAGATAACAGAAAGGAAGAGCGTCAGAAAGGGAGGCCGATCGAGAACTGGAAACGGTTCGTCCGATCACCGCTGAGCTCACGCAAAGGCCATCCGTAAATCAAGCGGATCGGCGCCTGAAACATCGGGAGGAAAACGCGGAACTCGAAGCCGGTCGAAACCCTCAGGTCCTCCGTACCCCAGTTCACACCATTGTCGTACACACCACCGGCATCGAGAAAGGCCGCCATCGTCGCCGTCTTGCCGATGGGCAGGCCGAACTCCAGTTGTAGCAGACCGAACTTGCTGCCACCGATCAGCACGGGAGCAAAGCTGAGACGAACGTTGCCGGTCACAGGATCCACCACAGGTTTGCCGGTCGCATCAAGCAAGACAATGTAGCGTGTCGGTGAGAGCGAGCGCGTCTCGAAAACACGTGGCCCGATGGTATCGCCACCCATGTAGAAGCGCTGGAAGATCGGCACGCCATCGATGAAACCCCGCTTGCGAACGGTCTCTCCTCCGAACTTCTTGATCCAACCCACCTCTCCATGCAGGGCGACGAAGAAGCGCCGGAAGACGGGTCGATAGACGCTCGCCTCGATTCGCGGCCGGAAGAAGTTCGTCTCACTACCGAGCCAGTC
>CAYSMT010000170.1:0-6343 GCA_964432135.1 uncultured Acidobacteriota bacterium | reverse complement strand
CGGCCCCCTCCCCGGGGCGGAAGCGCAGCGTGCCGGAGTCGTGCTCCGAAAGCTCTTCCGGCAACCCCACCCACCGGGGAATCAGCCGCTCATGCAGGATCTCTTCCGGGCGAAGCGGGCGATCGCTCAGCCCTTGCCTTATCGCCGGGGTCGCGCGGGAGCCTTGCGCCGTGTCGTGCCAAAGAGGCGCGTTCTAATTTGTTCGTATTTGCTCTCATGCTGCCAAATCCCCGGACCCAGGTGTGCGATGGCAAAGTACGGCCTAATTTCTTGCTCGGGATCGTTCGTCTTTGGGAGTGTGCCTTGCTTGGGTCGGGAGCGGATCGGTGAATCTATCCATACCGCGTGGCATCGTCGTATCGTGTTTGGTCGTTCTCGGGACGACCATGACCTGTCCATCCTCCGCCGCCCAGTCTGGCGGCTGCGGCGCAGATAGCTGGCAAGCTATGGGAGGGTCGCCCCCCCCGGCACGGAGTGCGCACACCGCCGTGTGGACCGGCAGCGAGATGATCATCTGGGGCGGCGAGGCTGCGGGAACAGCACTTGGAGATGGTAGCCGCTACGACCCTTCCGGCCCAAGCTGGACAACGCTCCCTACCGCCGGCGCCCCGGCGGCCCGCCACGGGCACAGCGCCATCTGGACTGGCAGCGAGATGATCGTCTGGGGCGGCACCGACGGCAGCAGCTTCTTCGGGAGCGGCGCGCGCTACAACCCGACGAGCGACACATGGACAGCCCTTCCTTCCGTAGGTGCTCCGGTGGCGCGAGCAGAGCACAGCGCCGTCTGGACCGGTAGTGAGATGATCGTCTGGGGCGGGACCAACGCCAGCGGCGTGCTCGCCGGCGGCGCGCGCTACAACCCGGCGAGCGATAGTTGGTCACCGCTGAGCGCCACGAATGCCCCGGACGCTCGCCGCGCCCACCACGCCGTCTGGACCGACAACGAAATGATCATCTGGGGCGGCATGGACAACGACCATGCGCTGCGCACAGGCGCGCGCTACGACCCCGCCGCAAATCTATGGACCGCCATGACCCTCGTCGGCGCCCCGACGGCCCGCCGCGAAGCCCTCGCCGCGTGGACTGGTAGCGAGATGATCATCTGGGGTGGCACCGACGGCTCGACCGCGTTGGGCAGCGGTGCACGCTATAACCCGAGCTCCGATGCCTGGGCCGACCTGTCCTCCGTCGGCGCACCCGCACCGCGCAGCGGTCATGCGGGCGGCTGGAACGGCTACGAATTCATCGTCTGGGGCGGAGATAGCTCCTCAGACAAGCTGGATAATGGCGCACGTTACCGCCCTAATGACGACGCTTGGCTTCCCCTCGCCACGCAAGATGCTCCTGCTGCACGTAGTGCTCACACAAGCGTCTGGACAGGCCGGCGTTTCCTCTTCTGGGGCGGCTTCGGAACGAGCTCCGCGCTGGCAGATGGTGCCGGCTACTGTGCCTGCGATGCGCAGCCCGGCACGAACGACGCGAGCTGTGATGACGTCGATGATGACTGTGACGGCTCCCTCGACGAAGACTACCTGCCCACTGATACAAGCTGCGGCGTCGGGGCTTGCGCGCGCAGTGGCCAGTTGAGCTGCACGGACGGTGTCGAGACAGACGACTGCACTCCCGGAACACCCGCAAGCAACGATGCGAGCTGCGACGGCATCGACGACGACTGCGACGCTTCCCTCGACGAGGACTTCGTCTCCAGCCCGACAAGCTGCGGCGTGGGCAGTTGTGCCGCCAACGGTACATTGAGCTGCTCCGGCGGCACGACCAGCGATGACTGCACTCCGGGGCTTCCGAAGCCCGAGCGTTGCGATGGCCTCGACAACGACTGCGACGGCTCGATCGACGAGGACGCCGGAACACGTTACGTCGCCCCGGCCGCTGCGGGCGGATCTGACGAGAACAACAATTGTCTCGACCATGACCATCCCTGCGCCACGCTCTCTCACGCGATCGAGCTGGCTTGCGATCACGAGACGATCTCCGTCGCGGAGGGCGAGTACCACGAGGATGTCCTGGTCGACCGCCCACTAACCATCGACGGCGAGGGCGTCCCGACCAAGACCATCCTCCGCGGTACGGGGGCGACCGATGTCGTGCGCATCTGGTCATCGGACGTCAAGTGGACGAGCGTTAACGTCTACGACACGCCCAAAGTTGCCTGCATGCACGTCGGTGACGCCGCCCACCCCGGGCTACGCAACGTCCGGGTGGAGAACACCTCCCTCGCCTTCTGCGCGATCGGCATGATCTGGGAGCGCACGGGCCACCCCGGCCCCAATGGCGCATGGAACTCCTTCCTTGCAGCGAGCACGCGCAACAATGCCTACGACGGCACACCCGACTCAGGCACCGGCACATTGATGATCGGCGGTAACGGGAAGATCCAATTCAAGGTTGGCCACCTAACCGACAACGAGGGCGCTGGCCTGATCATGCGACCCGCGTCGGATGGCTCGAACAAAGAAATCGTCTTCGCCGGCGAGATCATCGGCCATAACGGTTTCGTGGCCGACGCGTCCAGTCGGGTGGGTGTCGAGATTCACGGTGCCCAAGATCTACGCTTCGAGGGCAACGACTTCGTCAACCACGCCGAGCGGGCCCTGCTCCTCGACGACGTGGGCTCGGGTACCTTCTACTGCAACCGAGTACGCAACAACCAACACGGTGCTCGACTCACGAGTGGCACGACGGCCTTCGACATCCGACAGAACCACTTCACGGGGCAAAGCGGTACGGCGCTGCTGATCGACGGGGCGACAGGAGCCGGCCTGACGATCGCGGAGAACAGCTTCCAAAGCAACGCGCTCGCCCTCGATCACCAGGGCGATGGCACTCTCGATATTCGTCACAACTGGTGGGCCGCGGTCGACGGCCCCGGCGGAACAGGACCCGGATCCGGTGACTCGGTCGCCGGTACGGTGAACACAGCGAACTTCATCGCCCGCGCCGATGAGCCGCTCTATATCCGACGACCATTCGATTCAGGCTGGAATGCCGGCGCCAAAACCTGCTACACAAAGATCCAGAAAGCCATCGATGCCGCGACCCCGGACGCCCTGCTTCTGGTCGGTCCGGGCAATTACCGCGAGCATGTTTCGCTGAGCAAGTCTCTCGAAATCGAGGGCGTCGACGGCGCCGGGGCCTGTTCACCCTCGGTCATCGATGCAACTCAGAGCTCAGGCACGCGACAACCCGGCCTGCACATCGAGGGCACCAGTGGTATCAAGCTACGACGAGTGACCATCGAAAAAGCTGGTCATGGCGTGAGCTGCGGCCAGGCCGAGGCGGGACAGTACGGGCTCGAGCTGGTCGACGTGTCCTCTTCGCTCTTCGAGGATCTGTGCGTGCGCCAGAGCGGCTTCGATGAGATCCGCATCTACGGCAACTCGGACAACAACAGCTTCCGACGACTGACGATCGACGGTATGGTGCGAGACTTCGGAGGTGCAGACGTCTGCGGGCACCGCTCCCGTGACGGCATCCTCATCGACGGCGGCCCAACCTGCGAAGGAGGATCCGGCGCGCTTGCGGAAGGCAATCGCATCGAAGAAGCGACGATCAACAACGTCACACGCGCCATCACCTTAAGGCAAAACGTGGGCACGGTCATCAGCGCATCACTGCTCTCCGCTGAGCCAGCATCTGCCTGGAACGGTCTCACATCCAGCGGTGTCGACCTCAGCTTTTGCCGGGATACTTTGATCGAAAATAGCACCCTCGGCGGAGCAACGACGGA
The DNA here is from genome assembly GCA_964432135.1 of uncultured Acidobacteriota bacterium. Taxonomy (GTDB): domain Bacteria; phylum Acidobacteriota; class Polarisedimenticolia; order J045; family J045; genus JANTFM01. The sequence goes on along the minus strand of CAYSMT010000170.1, from coordinate 2,598 downwards.
TATGCCACTGCGCTTGGCCGGACAGCCCGAGGGCGCCTGCGTTCCTGAAATCGTCGACACAACGGGCACGCGTATCGAAGGCAACCGGATCCAACAGGCCCGGCAGGCCGGACTGAGAATTTTCCGCGGCAGCGGCGACCCCGGACGCGTGCTCGGAACCCGGGTCAATTGCAACGCCTTCAAGGACAACACCGAGGGCCTGCGCGCCGACGACACCGGAGGCAGTGGCGATCCTGACACGGTGATCGACGACAACGACATCAGCGGCAACAACGCCGGAATCATCAACAACGGCATCAAGACCCTCATCGCAGACAGCAACTGGTGGGGCGGCACCGATGGCCCTGGTGGTGACGGACCGGGCACGGGAGACACGGTCAGCGGAGCTATCAGCTACGCGGGGTGGATGAGCTCCTCTCCCCGTTCGGATGACGACGGCGACCTGATGACCGAGTGCGCCGGGGATTGCGACGACACGGAAGCAACGGTCTTCCTCGGCGCCGACGAGCTCTGCGACGCGCTGGACAACGACTGCGATGGCTCGATCGACGAAGGGCACCCGCTCGCAAGCTACTATCGCGACGCCGATGGCGACGGCTTCGGCGATGCGGGCGACTCCCTCGAGGCTTGCGACACCGCGACACCAAAGGGCTATGTCAGTGACGACACGGACTGTGACGACACCCGCGAAGCGGTCCATCCCGGAGCCGACGAGTTGTGCGATGCGTTGGATAACAACTGCGACGGCAGCACGGATGAGGGGCTGCCGCTGCACACTTGGTACCGGGACGACGACGGTGACGGCTATGGACGCGCGAATGCCAGCATCGAGCGCTGCAACGAAACAGCCCCGGCCGGCTACTCGGGGCTCAGCAACGATTGCGACGACACTAAGGCGGCGGTTCACCCCGGTACAACCGAACTGTGCAATGACGGCATCGATAACAACTGTGATGGCTCGACCGACGGCGAAGACAGCACGAGCTGCCCGACGTGCACCGATGGAGATGCCGACGGCTATGTCGTTTGTGACGCGAGCTGTGTCCCCAGCGCTCAGCAAAACTGCGGCGAGTGTGATGATACCAACGCAGCTATCCTTCCCGGCGCCGAGGAGGTATGCGACGGTGTCGATAATGACTGTGACGGCAGCTCCGACGAGGGCTTCGCGACGACAAGCTGGTACCGCGATGCTGATGACGACAACTACGGCGACCCCAACACGACGACCGCGAACTGCGATGCCACGCCACCCAACGGTTATCTCGCCACAGCTGGCGACTGCGACGACAATGACCCACAGCGCAACCCTGGTGTGAGCGAAACCTGCGACGACGACATCGATAACAACTGCGACGGTCTCACCGATGGTGAGGACACCGTGGCTTGTCCCCCTCCGCCCACCTGCGCCGACGCCGATGATGATGGCTACGCCCTGTGCGACGGGGTCTGTGCACCTGCGGAGGGCAAGCTCTGCGGCGACTGTTTCGATACGCGAGCGGATGTCCATCCCGGCGCGATCGAGCTGTGTGATACCGTGGACAACGATTGCGACGGATCCACCGACGAGGACCAGGGCACTCGCTTCGTCGCCCCGATCGCTGATGGTGGCGCGGACGCAGGAAATAGCTGCCTCGATTCCCTCGCGCCCTGCGCGACGATCTCCCACGCCATCGGCGTGGCCTGCGACTTCGAGCTCGTCTCGGTCGCCGAAGGTAACTACAACGAAGACATCGTCGTTGACCACCCCGTGAAGGTCGACGGCTCCGGCGTCCCGACGCGGACGATCATCCGCGGCAGTGCGACGGTCGATGTCGTTCGCATCCTTTCGTCGGATGTGAGCTGGAATGGCGTGAACGTCTACGACACCCACGGAGTCGCCTGCATGCGTATTGGCGATTCGACCCATACCGGCCTGCGCCGCGTTACCATATCGAACACCTCCCTCGCTGGCTGCGCGATCGGCGCAATCTGGGACAGCACGGGGAGCGGCGGCGCGACCGAGGCCAACAACTGGAACTCCTTTATGGGAGCATCGACGCGCAACAACGTCTACGACGGCACACCGGACAGCGGTACGGGCACCTTGATGGTCGGCGGCAACGGCCGCATCCAGTTCAAGGTGGGCCGCCTTTCGGACAACGATGGTCCGGGTCTCGTCGTTCGCGCAGCGACAGGAGGGCGCGAGAACAGAGAGATTGTCTTCTCGGGCGAGACAATCACGGGCAACGGTCTTCATGCGGAGGTAGCCAGCCATGCTGGAATGGAGTTCCACGGTGTTAGCGACCTGCGTTTCGAGGGCAATGACCTACGCGATCACGGCGAGCTGACGCTGCTGCTCGACGAGGTCGACGGCGGCACCTTCTACTGCAACCGGGTGCGTAACAACGGTGGCGGGCTGCGACTGAGCGGAGGCACTAAGAATGTCAAGCTCGCTCAGAATCACTTTGACAACCAAAGCGGCACCGCGCTGCGCGTAGAAGGTGCGACGGGCCCCGAGCTAAGCCTCTCGGACAACCTCTTCCAAAGCAATGCCCTCTCTGTCGATCACGCGGGAACGGGAACTCTCGCTGTCGCCCGCCCACGGTGAGGCAGCGCGGC
>CAYSMT010000169.1:4065-6345 GCA_964432135.1 uncultured Acidobacteriota bacterium | reverse complement strand
CGATGGGTGTGGCGAACTACAAAGAGTTCGTCGATCCGCCAACGAACTCCATCGAGAAGCTCTTTGGTGCGGTGTTCATTGCCTTTGGCGGTTCAAGCCTGCCGCAGGTGACGAAGTATGAGTTTACGGATCCGGACTACCTCATCCGGGCCGCCGAGGAGGCCGACCGCGCCGGTAAAGTGCTCGCAGCGGGAGATGTCGACGGCGACGGTACGGACGACTTGGTGATCGGGGCGTCGACGGCGGCCGGTCCATCGAACGCACGGCCGCGTAGCGGCGAGATGTACGTCTTCTCGGGGACCTCCTCGCTAACCAGTGGCGGGTCGCGTCGTCTGGATACGAACCCGCTGCCGGTCGTTTACGGCGTGGATGCGGATGATCAGTTCCCGAGTGACATTGCCGTTGCGGACGTTGATGGCGATGGTACGGACGATGTTCTGGCCAGTACTTTCCTCGGCAATAGCAAGGACAACGGGCGTGCCGATGCGGGCGAGGCCTACCTCATCAAGGGGCAGACGACCTGGCCGACGAGTCGGGCAGCCGATCAGGCAGCCCATAACGTCTTCTTCGGAAGGAGCAATCAGGACTCCTTCGGCCGAGCGGTTGCCATAGGCGACATCGACGGCGATGGGACGATGGAGCTGGTCTTCAGTGTACCTTTGTCGGATGGTTCTTTCGGTAGTGGACGTGCTGATGCGGGCGAGGCGGTGATCTACGCTTGGAACGATATCAAGAATCATGCTGTTGTCGATCTGCTCGATACAGCAGTCGTCAAGCCCTTGACATCGATTCTTGCCGCTGATGCTGTTGATAATCTCGGTAATGAGCCGGCGAGCCTCGCTATTGGTGATCTCAGCGGCGATGGAGTCAGTGACATATTGGTCGGTGTCAGCGGTGGCGACGGCGAACCGAACGATCCGGAGGATCGCCTCAACGCCGGAGAGGTCTGGCTTCTCTCGCCCTCCGATACAGACGGCGACGAGATTCGCAACCTCACTGACAACTGCCCTCGGGATAAAAACCACGGGCAGGAAGATACGGACGGTGACGGTTGGGGCAATGTCTGCGACAACTGTCCCGATACGCCCAACAAGGATCAAGCCGATGAAAACGGCAATGGTGTTGGCGATGCTTGCGATTGTGACAAGGATGGTGACGGCATCGTCGATGACATCTCGGGATGTCAGAGCTCGCCAACAGAGCGTTGTGTTGGGGGGCTCGTGGCGGATTGCTCAGACAACTGCCCCAACACCGTCAACTCGACTCAGGCCGATGCGGATGGTGATGGCACGGGCGATGCGTGCGATACGGACGACGACGCAGATGGAGTGGTCGACGGTTCGGACAATTGCACGCTCGTCGATAACGCGAACCAGGCCGATGCGGACGGTGACGGAACAGGTAACGCTTGCGAGACTCGCGAAGTCGACCTCGCGAAGGAAGGCCTCGCGGTCTATGGCCAGGCCAACGATGACGGCCTCGGCGCTGGCGGCGTAACCGGGGACTTCAACGGCGACGGGAAGGCCGACCTCGCGGTGGGCGCACCGGACGCCGATGGTCCGGGCGACCAGCGTGCGGGCACGGGCGCGGCATATATCTTCTACGGTCCCATCTCCTCTTCGATCGATCTCGCGACGACGATGGCCAATGTCGAGATCCATGGGCAGGATGCCGGGGACGAGCTGGGCTTCGCGCTGAGCGCGGGTGATCTCAATGGCGACGGCACGGACGATCTTGTTGTTGGGGCTCCCGGTGGAGATGGTAGTGGCAACGGTGTGGCCGACTCTGGTGAGGTGCGTGTCTTCTATGGCGGCGCTCTCGCTTCAACCATCGATCTTGCTTCGTCTTCTTCCAGCCTGACCTTCTATGGAGAGCACGCCGGGGACCGTCTCGGTGAGGCCTGCCTGGTCTATGATGCGAATGGCGATGGCAGCCAGGATCTCGCGTTGAGCGGACCGAGGGGTACCGTCAACTTTGGTACCGTCAGCGGAGGCGGCGCAGTGTGGATCATCTACAACGCGCACCTCAGCTCGGTGAGTACGATCGACTCCGACTTGACCAACCACAATGTTGACCACTACATCACTGGCGCGGACGCGAACGACCACGCGGGGATGAGCATCGCCGCCGGCGATGTTGACGGTGACGGGACCGACGATCTCCTCGTCGGCGTGCCGGAAGCCGATGGCAAGACCAACAATGCTGCGGACGCGGGCGAGGTCGTGCTCATCGTGGGGACGAAGCTCGACGATCAGTTCGGCCCCGTCATCCTCTTCGGTG
>CAYSMT010000169.1:0-4055 GCA_964432135.1 uncultured Acidobacteriota bacterium | reverse complement strand
AGCGGCGGACTACACGGCGAAGTTCTTCGGCGAAGCACCGTCCGACCGTACGGGGGGTTCGCTTTCGGTGGCCGAAGCCACCGGGGACAGTTTCGCGGACGTTTTGATCGGTGCGGCGGGTCAGGGTTCACCTCCCGGAACGAGCGCGCGTCTTGCGGCAGGAGGTGCCTACCTTGTCAAGGGGAGGACGGACTGGAGTGCCGTCAATGGGAAGACCCTTGATCTTACTTCGGATCTCGCGATCTTCGGCGCGAAAGCCGGCTTCGAGTTGGGGACAGGTGTGCGTCTTGTCGACTACGACGGTGATGGCACGATGGACTACCTCCTAGGTGCGCCGAACTCCGATGGTCCCGCGGAAGGGCGTACGGACGCGGGCGAGCTGCTGGTTCTCGATGGTAACCGCATCAGTCTATCGACTCGGGTCCTCGACCTGGCCGTCTATCTGCCGGCTCAGCGCATCCACGGTGCGGGCGCCGGGGATGGTTTGGGTGCGCCGGGGTGGCTGCCTTTGGCTGAGCTCGATGGCGCGAGCGGGCTCGAAGTCGTTATTCCTGCCACCGGCGGCGACGGTCCGTCGAACAACCGCAGCGGTGCCGGTGAGGCGCGGCTGATCGCCCAGAACGATGCGGACTGGGACGGCTTCGACGATGCCAGCGACTGTGATCCTAACGACGCCACGGTCGGCGCAATGAGCGATACGGGGACGAGCTCGACCTTCGACGGGAGCAAGAAGATCTTCTCCTGGGCCGCGGTCCACGGGGCGAACTTCTACTCGATCTATCGCGGAACGATCGTGAAACCCTGGCAGTACAACGAGAGCTGTCTTGACGGCAATCTTTCTTCACCGCAGTACACGGACAACGATGTCCCGTCGCATGGGCAGGCTTTCTGGTATGACTCCTCGGCACGGACCTCAAGTGGATGCAAGGGACCGCTCGGCAACAGGAGCAGCGGCTCTGTGAGGGACGACACACCGCCAGCCTGTCCGTGATCTCCATGCTGAATCAGTGAAACGCCCGGCGCCCTTTGGGGCGCCGGGCGTTGCTGTATTCGGGCTACGCCAGCACGGTTGCGTATTTCGAGAGTCGGAAAAAAGCCATAGAGCTGCGAGCCACCATTTTCGCGTTAGTGCGAGAATGGTGGCTCGCGCCTCTATGGCTTTTTTCCCGGTATTGTCCGGATGGGAGAACGAGATGCCTCCTGCGAGTGAGTGGTTGTCCTTCGCTTCCCAGCTTCTGCGCGTTCCCGGGCTCGATATTCTGCTCGACTTCTCGGCGATGCCCATCACCACGGAGGACGAGCGGCACCTCGCTCCAGCCTTCGTGCGGGCCTTTGACGAGATGCGCGCGCTCGAGTCCGGCGCCATGGCGAACCGGGACGAGGGACGCCGCGTCGGCCACTACTGGCTGCGGGCTCCCGAGCTTGCTCCAGAGCCAGAAATTGCTGCGGCCATTACACAGGCACGCGAGCGGGTCAAGGACTTCGCCCAACGCGTGCGTCGGGGTGAGATCGGCCCGCGATCGGGCGAGCGTTTCGAACGCGTACTGCTCATTGGCATCGGCGGCTCGGCGCTCGGTCCGCAACTGGCCCACGACGCGTTCGGAGCATCCAGGGAGGGCCTCAAACTCGATTTTTTCGACAACACGGATCCTGCGGGTTTTGAGCAGGTCTTTGAGCGCCTCGCTGAGAAGCTCGCGAGGACACTAGTCGTCGTCACCTCGAAGTCCGGTGGCACACCTGAGACCCGCAACGGACTCGAAGAAGTCCGCGCACGCCTGCTCGCGGCCGGTTACGAGCCGGCCAAGCAGCTCGTCGCCGTGACAGGGGAGAGCAGCCAGCTCGCGGAGCGGGCTCGAGACGAGGGCTGGGTCGCCACCTTCCCGATGTGGGATTGGATCGGCGGGCGCACTTCTGAATGCTCGGCTGTGGGTCTACTGCCTCTTGCTCTCGCCGGTCGAGACGTCGATGCCTTGCTCGAGGGGGCACGGCTGATGGATGATGCGACGCGGCGGGAGGATCTTGCGCGCAATCCTGCGGCGCGGCTCGCACTTGCCTGGCATGTCGCTTGCGGTGGCCGGGGCGAGCGGAATATGGTCGTCATTCCCTATCGCGACCGCCTCGCCCTATGGGGGCGTTACCTGCAGCAGCTCGTCATGGAGTCGCTCGGCAAGGAACGCGACCGCAGCGGGGAGCTTGTGCGTCAGGGTTTGACCGTCTACGGCAACAAGGGCTCGACGGATCAGCACGCTTATGTTCAGCAGCTCCGTGAAGGGGTCGACAACTACTTCCTGACCCTATTGGCCTCGATGGAGGATCCACCAGGTCCGCCGCTCGAGGTGGAGCCTGGTATTACTTCGGGGGACTACCTGCTGGGCTTCCTGCTCGGCACGCGGCGCGCTCTGTGCGACGACGGGCGTCGCGTGATCACCCTCGTCATACCCCGGGTCGACGAGCGCATCCTCGGTGCGCTCATCGCGCTATTCGAGCGAACGGTCGGGTTCTACGCCAGCTTGATCGACATCAACGCCTACCATCAGCCGGGGGTCGAGGCGGGTAAGCAGGCTGCTGCGAGTGTGCTTGCGCTCCAGGGCGCGCTCCTCGAGGAGATGCGTCGCGTTGGCGGTGCCCGCAGCGCTGAGGACTGGGCGCGTCGCGTCGGTCGAGAGGAACTGGCTGTCGAAGCGTTTTGGTTGCTTGAGCACCTAGCAGTGAACGCCGCTCGCGGGGTTCGGCGCGAAGGTGAGCCCCTCGATCCCATGGCGCGTTACGCTCTGCTTTGAGCGCGCCTCCTTCGGAGGGTATCGCCTGGCGAGCTCATCCCACGGCACGTGCTCGTGGCAGGGCTTGTCTATCGCGCGTCGCCGCACCCACCGGTGGCCGAAAACAGACGTTGGTCGAGCGCGAGCAGGTCGGCGGGCGATTTGGCCTCGAGCTTCAGGAGATGCTCCTTGATCGGATGTAGGAGGGTGAGGCGAGTCGCGTGCAGCGCCGCACGTTCCATGAGCGTGCTCCTCACAGACGAGGCCTCGTGATACCAGCGATCACCGAGTAGGGGCCAGCCACAGGCCGCGAACTGGGCGCGAATCTGGTTTCGGCGTCCGGTGATGAGCCGCACTCGGAGCCGGGCTGCTGGGATCGTGCCGGTGGCGATGGCTTCGACCTCGTAATCCAAGATAGCTTCCTTGCCTCGAAGATCCCGTTTGTCCCGCACAGCCTCGACCCGATGCGTGTGCGCGTCCTCGACGAGGTGGTGCACGAGTCGGCCCTTGTGTGGCTCCGGTATGCCGGCCGTCCAGGCGAGATACTCTCGTTGCGGCGTACGTGCCTTAAACTGGCCCTCGAGCGAGCGAAAGGCCGCCTCGGAGCGCGCGAAGAGCACGAGGCCGGAGGTCGCCCGGTCGATGCGATGGACAACCCACAAGGGGTCAGCGCGGTGCCCGGCGAGGCGAAGCGCGGCAGCGACGCGGGCGACGAGCGGCTGGTCCTCGTCGTCGTCCCTTCGGCTCGTGGGGATGACGACGAGGCCTGGGTGTTTGTCGACGGCAAGCAAAGCTCGGTCGAGGTACACACCCCTGAAGCCGGGGCCGTTGATCAGTCGCCGTCGCCGCTCGCTCGGCTTCGAGAGCGTGACGGTACTGCGGCCCTCGGGACGCCGCACAGGGTCCTGAACACGTTCGCCATCGACGGCGACGCCTCCGCGCTCAATGAGCTCTCGCGCCTGGCGATTCGACAGGCCGGCGGCTCGCTTGACGAGCGCGGTCAGTGTTGCCCGGCTGTTCTCGGGTACTTCGAAGCTTTGAGAATTGTCGGTCGTCATCATGCCGGGAGCCTACTCCCGGACGCGCGGGATATCGACCGTCGTGCTACATTCACGCCTTCCACGAGTCGGGCGCGGGTGCGTCGAGCGACCTCGCGGGAGCTTCTCCCCGGCACGATGTTGTCGTGCCGTGATCCTCCGGGAAGAGACCATGGCCATTCTCAAGGACCTCACGCAGATTGTTTCCGATGCCTTTGCCGAGCTTGGCTACGACCGTGCGCACGGCAAGGTTGCGACA
>CAYSMT010000168.1:0-6366 GCA_964432135.1 uncultured Acidobacteriota bacterium | reverse complement strand
TAGGCCGTGATCCAGGTTCCTGTCTCGCCTCGGCGGGCGGCATCGAGAGTGAAGGTGTCGGTGATCAGGACCCGCGAGCCGCCGCCTTCGATGAAACGACAGGCCGCCTCAATCTTCGGTCCCATGCTTCCCGCGGGGAACTGGCCCTCTCGCGCGAGCTGGCGGGCTTGGGCAATCCGCAGGTGCGGGACGGGGCGCTGGGTCTTTTTACCGTAGTCGAGCATGACCTGCTCGACTGCGGTCAGGATGAACAGCTCCGGAGCGTCGATGCGTAGGGCCATGATCGCCGATGAGAGGTCCTTATCGATGACCCCCTCGATGCCAATCAACTCGCCCGCTTCGTCGCGATAGACCGGAATTCCGCCGCCCCCTCCGCTGATGACGACCGCTCCGGTCTCGATCAGAGCGAGCAGCTCGCGTCGCTCAACGATGTCGACCGGCTCGGGAGAGGGGACGACGCGACGCCAACCGCGGCCCGGGTCTTCCTTGATGACCCAGCCGCGGTTTTCGCGTAGCTGCACGACGTCTTGTTCGCGGAAAAACGAACCCACGAACTTCGTGGGGTCGTCGAAGGCGGGGTCGTCCCTACGCACCTCAACCATCGTCAGCATGGCACAGACCGGTCGTGCCAAGCCCGCACGGCGCAGCTTTGCGCGCAGCACGCGTTCGATCATATAGCCCAGCCCGCCCTGGATGTCTGCGCCCATCACGTCGAGGGGAAGCAGCGGAGCCTCACCTTCGGCCATCTCGACGCGGATCATCTGGTTGCCGATCTGGGGGCCGTTGCCATGAGTCAAGAGGAGCTCGTAGCCGTCCTCGAGCATCCGGACTACGCCCTCCAGGCTCTCGTCGAGATTGGCGTAATCCTGGGCAACAGTGCCCTCCTCGTGGGGTCGGGTGATGGCGTTGCCACCGAGGGCGACGACGGCTCGTTGACCGAGGCGGTGATGTCTCACGAGAGGATCTCCTGCACTCGCTTTCTTAAGGGGGGAGCGAGAGATGCGGGAAGTCTCGGACCGCGGGGCGTGCTCGTCAAATGTGCGCCGGATCGCGCGCGGTGCCGCCCGATGTAAACAAAGCGCCAAAAGCGCCCTGAAGATCTCCAAGGGCGTTGCTTCTCGGTGGCATGCGTGCCTTAATCCCCGATAACTCCCCCTGGATACGTATGGATTTCTGACCCTTTTTGAAGAGTGTGACAACCCACCGACAGGAAGACATCGTGAAGAAAACTCTGGCCTATTTGCTCCCCTTGGCCGCTCTCGTGCTGGCTGCTCTCGCGTGTGCCGGCTCGCCGGAGCCCGCCACACCCCAAGACTTCGCGGGCTACAAGCGGCTCGCTAGTGAACGCGGCGTGCCGCTGTTGATCGACTTCTGGAAGGATGGCTGAGCCGGTTGCATCCATTTCGCCCGTGAGGCGGAAGAGAACGTCGCCTTGAAAGACGGTCTGGCTGCCATCGCTGTCTACCGTGTCAACGGCAAAGAAGAAGGAGAGGGAAGCGAGCTGGCCCAGGCCTATGGCGTCAAGGCCTTTCCAACCTTCATTGTTGTCGATAGCGAGGGTGAGGTCATCCGGAGCTGGATCGGGTTCGCCCAAGCCCAGTCCTTCCTCGACGATCTCGCTCTTGCTGTGGCGGATCCGATTTCGATCAAGGGTCGTCAGGCGCGCTATACAGCGTCGCCGAACGAGAAGGACGCGGTGGCCCTGGCGGAGTATCACTCCTCTCGGATGGAATCGCTCGAGACTCTCAAGCTCTATCAGCGCGCCCGCGAGCTGAGCGAGACGCCAGAGAGGGGCTACGAGCTCGAGATCTTCACCGCGAGCGTCTACGCTTTGCGCAGCGATCAGCTCTCGCTCGATGAGGTGCGCGGCTATGCTGACGCGGTTCTCGCGGCGCCCGAGGTCAAGCCGGAGTCTGCCGTGATGGTGGCGTACTACATGGACAAGGTCGCCAGCTCCGTTGGCGACGCGGAGCTGGCCAAGCCCTACATCGAGGCTGGCGTCCAAGCGGCGGATCGCGCTTCGTCGCTCTCCGAAGAAGCAGCTTATGTCCTGCTCGACGTGCGCATCGCCTACGCTCTGAGAATCGACGGTGACCAAGAGCGAGCTGTCGCCCTCAAAAAGCAGAGCCTTGCGAAGGACTGGGAGAACGATCCGAGCGAGCTCAACAACTACGCATGGTGGTGCTTCGAGAACCGCTGCGATCTCGAGCAGGCTGAGCTCTGGGCGGGCAAGGGTGTCGAGCTCGCTGAAAGCGACGATGAACGGGCGTCTATCCTCGATACCCTGGCCGAGATACGTTTCGCGCGTGGCAATCGAAAGGGAGCCATGGAGGCCATCGGAAAGGCCATCGAGCTGGATCCGAACAGCGAGTATCTCAAGCAGCAGGTCGTGAAGTTTTCTGGGGCGGCGATGTAGCCCCAGCCCGCTGGCAGTGCGTAGAGGATGAGGGCGGTCTTCGGGCCGCCCTTGACTTGGGCCACAAAAGAATCTATCGTTTCATCCGGATATAACGATGAATCTTTCTCCCGCATCGAACGCCCAGCAGTGGCTGGGCTGGATGGGCGGTCTCGCCGATCCGACACGGCTGCGTCTGTTGGCCCTGCTCGAGAGTCAAGAGCTCGGCGTAGCCGAGCTGTGCATTGTGCTCCAGATGCCCCAATCAACCGTCAGCCGACACCTCAAGCTTCTTTCGGATCAGGGGTGGGTCCAGCACCGGAGTCAGGGCACGGCACATCTCTATCAGCTTTGCGCTGAGGGCCTGAGCGCATCCCGAGAGGAGCTCTGGGCGCTCGTGCGCCGCGAGGCCGCCGCGTGGCCTGAGCTGGCTCAGGATCGGCTTCGACTCAAAGAACATCTCGCGCGTCGAGGGGACGACTCCCGCTCTTTTTTTGCCGGTGCCGCGGCGCGTTGGGACGATCTTCGGGCGGAGCTCTATGGTGAGAGCTATGCCGCGGCTGCCGTCACCGCGCTGCTGCCGGCGTCCTGGGTTGTCGCGGATCTTGCTTGTGGCACGGGACAGGTCAGTGTCGAGCTCGCGCGTCGCGTGCGCCGCGTCATCGCGGTTGATCAGTCCGCCGAGATGCTCGCCGCGGCGCGACGCCGGGCGGCGGGTCTCGACGGCTTGAGCTTCCATCAAGCCGAGCTCAAAGCGCTGCCGATCGAGGGCGGATGTTGCGATGCGGCTTTGATTCTCCTCGCGTTGACCTACCTCGAGGACCCGGCGGTGGCGCTCGAGGAGGCCGTGCGCATCCTCCGCCCCGGTGGTGTTCTCGTCGTTGCGGACCTGCTGCGTCACGATCGGGAGGGTTTCCGCCTCTCCATGGGGCAGCGCTGCCTTGGTTTCGAGCCCGCCGCTCTTGAGACCTTGCTCGCGGAACTGGGACTGCGGCAGACGAGGGCCTATCCTCTGCCACCGGATGTGCGAGCGAAGGGACCGGCCCTCCTCCTCGCGACGGGAAGCACGCCACGCGCCGGGCTCGGGGCGATCAGCGATTCCGAGACCATAAACTGCCCATGACAGGAGAGACGAAATGAGCACGAAGACCCGCAGCGCCCGCTCTACAGAGACCAGCACCGCTGGTTTCGATTACGAGATCAAGGACATCCAGCTCGCGGAGTGGGGCCGGAAGGAAATAACCCTCGCCGAGGGCGAGATGCCTGGATTGATGGCTCTGCGAAGGCGTTTCGCGGAACAGCGGCCTCTCGAAGGCTTGCGTATTATGGGTTCGTTGCACATGACGATCCAGACGGCGGTGCTTATCGAGACCCTCGCCAGCCTCGGCGCCGAGCTGCGCTGGTGTTCGTGCAACATCTTTTCGACCCAGGATCATGCCGCGGCGGCTGTCGTCGTCGGGCCGGAGGGAACGCCCTCCAAGCCGCAGGGCGTTCCGGTTTTTGCCTGGAAGGGCGAAACGCTCGAAGAGTACTGGGAATGCACCCAGCGCGCGCTGGACTTTGGTCAGGGTCGTGGTCCGCAGCAGATCGTCGATGATGGTGGTGATGCCACCTTGATGATTCACCTCGGAGTCGAGTTCGAAGGTAGGGGCAGGTGCCCGATCCGGTTGAGGCATCGAACGAGGAGGAGGCCGTCATCTTCGCGACTCTCCGCCGCATCTTCGCGCAGACCCCCGGCCGCTGGAAGGCTGTTGCTGAGGGCATGAGGGGTGTGACCGAGGAGACCACGACCGGTGTGATGCGCCTGTACGATCGGGCGAAGGCGGGCACGCTTCTCTTCCCTGCCATCAACGTCAACGACTCGGTGACCAAAAGCAAGTTCGACAACCTCTATGGCTGCCGGCACTCCCTCGTGGATGGCCTGATGCGTGCCAGCGACGTGATGCTGGCCGGCAAGCTCTGCGTCGTTTGCGGCTACGGTGATGTGGGTAAAGGCTGCGTTCAGTCGCTTCGGGGGCAAGGTGCTCGCGTCGTCGTGACAGAGATCGACCCGATCTGCGCTCTCCAAGCTGCGATGGAAGGTCACGAGGTACGCGCCCTCGAGGAGGTCGTCGGAGAGGCGGACGTCTTCATCACGGCCACCGGCAACTTCATGGTGGTCACGGCCGAGCACATGTCCCAGATGAAAGATGGCGCGATTGTTGGCAATATCGGTCACTTCGACAACGAGATCGACATGGCTGGGCTCAAGCAGATCGAGGGTATCGTCCATACCAATATCAAGCCTCAGTACGATAAGTGGACCTTCCCCGATGGTCATAGCGTACTGATTCTGGCGGAGGGACGGCTGCTCAACCTTGGTTGCGCAACGGGGCATCCGAGCTTCGTGATGTCAAATTCATTCACCAACCAGACCCTCGCCCAGATCGAGTTGGCGCAGCATCTCGAGCGCTACGAAAAGCAGGTCTACGTGCTGCCCAAGAAGCTCGATGAGATGGTTGCGCGCTTGCATCTCGAGCAGATCGGTGTGCGTCTGACACGCCTGAGCGAAGAGCAGGCGAGCTATCTCGGAGTCAGTGTCGAAGGCCCTTACAAGCCGGAGCATTACCGCTACTGAAACAACTTCGCTTCCTTCAGCTCAGGGAAGTAACAAAGTGTCGAGCGCCGCGCCCCGGTCGGGGGCGCGGCCTTCATGCGGCTCTGTCGAGACTCCGAGCGATCATGGCGATCGATCGTAGGGGTAGGTCCAGGCGGAGCGATTCGTGCCTGTTGTCCACCAAGATCCGCAGACGATGGCCCGACTTCTCGATGCGGATCTGCTCGTCGCGGCTCGTGACTTCCACGAAAACGACGTCCGGAAGGCTCATGAACTCGTCGGAGACCGCTCTCACGAGTGGCAGGTAGGGCTCGATCTCGTCGAGGGCTCCGTTGGGCACGGCGAGACCCACAAAGGGGGCTGCGATCTCGATGACGATCGCGGGGACCCAAACGAAAACCTTGGCTCCATCCGGCCCCTTTTCGTGGACTTCGACCGTCAGGCTGCCCGCCGTCGCGACCCGATGGGCGGCGTAGCTCGTCGTGCCGATCACGCCGGCACAAGTTGCCAGGAGCACGGCCAGTGCGATGCGTCTTGCCCTCGTCATCAGGACATCTCTTGTTGATCGTCGATCCAGATCCGGACGAAGGTGTCTCCGTCCTGGACCGTGACGAGGTCCCCGCTGTAGGCGCCGAGGGCATTGATGGCCGCCATGATGTCGAGCTCTGTGGAGTCAGTAGAGAGCAGCGCGTCGACGACGGCGAGCGGAATGGTCACGCGGACCGTTTCATTCACGCTTTCCTTACTGTTGTCAACATTGACCAAAAGAAAGCCCTTTTCCTTGGCGACACGGACATTCTCTTCCTTGCTTTTCACGCGGACGTAGTCGCCGTCCGGCGTGTCTTGAATCGCTTTCCACAGCTCTTGAAGATCGATTCCTTGCAGATCTCCCTCTGCGTCGAGCACGATCTTGCCGTCGCGAAGCTGCGCTTCGTTGATCATCGGAAGCACCGCTTTGACCAGCGAGAGCGGGATGTTGACGCGTACGATCTCTTCGTCACCGGTTTTTCCTTCGACCCGTACGTGGAGCCATAGCTCTGAGGCGATCGCGGCGGGCGCTGCGAAAGTCAACACGAGGGATAGCAGCAGCAGCTTTTTTATCATCGTTCCTCCTCCGGAAGGCCGGGAGTCACCAGCCGTCTCCCGAAGAACGGTTGTCAGCGGTCAAGAGTTACATGGAGCGTATGGGGCCACCGCGAGCGGTCGGCCTTCCGCCTTCAGTGGTCAGGGGGGCTGGGGTGGTCAAGAAAATCGTCGATGACCCGGCGGTAGAGAGACAAACCGAGCCCACAGCGGCGCAGGAGCCCCTTCTGGGCGACGATCTCCCGCGCGCATCCCACGGCGAGGATCCTTCCTTCGTGGAGGATGGCGAGCT
>CAYSMT010000167.1:0-6398 GCA_964432135.1 uncultured Acidobacteriota bacterium | reverse complement strand
ACGGCACCCGTCTCGGGAACGAAGTTGACAAAAATGAAGTCCTGAATCGCGCTCCACGCGTCGCCGAAGTGTGGAAAGGCGCCCAACAACGGAAGTACGACGGCCGAGGCCGGCACGAGCGAGAAGACCGTGATAAAGGACAGCGCCGCAGCCACGGTCGGACAGCGATCCTCGTCGAAGCGAAGCAGCAGGTCATGCAGGAAGGTGACGAGGACCCGTACGCCTCTCCGGAACCCAGCATCGGCCATGGCCAGCTCCTTCCACCCGCCGCTTTCATCGCGCCCTCTGCGGCCGCCATGCAACACGCAGACGCACTTTTGGCGAGCTCCCAAGTCGGCCCCAATCTCGCCGCCCGCGCCCCGCCGGTCAAGGGAGGGGTTGACCGTATGGCGGCAGAGACGATGATTCACTATGCTGAGCCCTCTCGAGGACAGGGGGACTAACGGATTGTTAAATTCTTGAGACACTTTGATTTGTGTCGCGGCGGACCCCGATGAGCGACCGACTGCCCCTTCCTAACTGCCTCTCCTTATCTTTTGCAGAGGAGATTTACGCCCGTTATCTCGACGATCCGGCAACGGTCGACGAGACCTGGCGCCGCTTCTTCGATTCGCAGACGGCAGAGGGCGCCCGCCCCTCCCGAGTTGGCCCATCGTTCTCTCCGGCGAGCGTGTACAACCCGCCAAGCGAGGCGGGCACGGCGGGCGAAAGCGTTTCTCGAGTCGCCATCGTGCAGGACCGGCTCGATCAACTCGTACGCGCCTACCGCGTCCGCGGCCATCTCATCGCACGTGTGGATCCCCTCGACCTGCCTCGTGGACGGCACGCGGAGCTTGAACCGGCCTTCTACGGTCTTCATGAGGCGGATATGGACCGACCCGTCTCGAGCCGCACCATCGCCGGCATGAGCGGTGCACCGACGATTCGCCAAGTGCTCGATCGGATGCGCAACACCTACTGCCGCTCGATCGGAGCGCAGTTCATGCACATCGATGATCTGGACGTCAAGCTCTGGCTGCAGACCCGAATGGAGAGCAGCGAGAACCGTTTGGCGCTGACGAGAGACGAGCAGTTCCGCATTCTCCGCGCATTGACCAACGCGGTGACCTTCGAGGATTTCATCCAGAAAAAGTACCTCGGCGCGAAGCGTTTTTCCCTGGAGGGAGCCGAGAGCCTGATCCCGCTGCTCGGTAACGCTATCGAGGAGGCGGGTTCCCAGGGCATCGAAGAGATCGTGCTCGGCATGGCCCATCGGGGCCGGCTCAACGTGCTCGCCAATGTCATGGGTAAACCACCACGGCGAATTTTCGCGGAGTTCGAAGACCGAGACCTTGGTCTGTTCATCGGCCGCGGCGATGTGAAATACCACCTCGGGCACTCCCACGACTGGCACACAGCGAGCGGCCAGAAGGTTCATCTCACCCTCTGCTTCAACCCGAGCCATCTCGAGTTCGTTGGCCCCGTCGCCCTCGGCCGCCTGCGGGCCAAACAAACCGCCCGCGGCGACTTCAACGGCTCGCGTAGCATGGCGATCTTGATCCACGGCGACGCCGCCTTCGCCGGCCAGGGAGTGATCCAGGAAACGCTCAACCTCTCGCAGGTCGAACATTACTCGACCGGCGGGACGGTGCATATCATCGTGAACAACCAGATTGGGTTCACGACCTGCCCCCGGGAAGGTCGATCATCGATCTACGCGAGCGATGTGGCCCGCATGCTCCAAATTCCGATCTTCCATGTCAACGGAGAGGATCCGGAAGCGGTGGCCCAGGTGGTGCGCCTCGCGGTGGACTTCCGCACCGAGTTCCACCGCGACGTCGTGATCGATATGTACTGCTATCGACGCTACGGCCACAACGAGGGGGACGAGCCGGCCTTCACCCAGCCCGCGATGTACAAGGCGATTCGCGCCCGCAAATCGGTGCGCGAAGGCTACCTCGAAGGTCTACTCGCTCTCGGCGAGGTGAGCCGCGAAACCGCCGATGAGTGGCAGCGCGGTCAGCGACGCGACCTCGACCTCGAGCTCAAGCTCGCACGACGCTTTGACTTTCACCTCGGCCGCGCCCGCCCGCAGGGTGCTTGGAGCCGCTATCTGGGGGGACTTGAGCGCGACATTCCAGAGGCGAAGACCGCCGTGGATCGGGCCCGACTGAGCCGGTTGATGCACCAGCTCGCTACGCTTCCCGAGAGCTTCAAAGCACACCCCAAGCTCAATAAATTTCTCGATCTGCGCCACGAGATGGCCGATGGCCAGCGCCCTCTCGATTGGGCCGCCGCGGAGGCCCTGGCGCTGGCCACACTCGCAGTCGAGGGCACCGCGATCCGCTTCGCTGGCCAGGATACGGGACGCGGCACCTTCAGTCAGCGCAACGCGATCCTGCACGATGCCCGCGGCACAGGAGAATGCTACACACCGCTGACAAAGCTGACCCACGATCAGGGGCGGGTCGAAATCATCAACAGCCCGCTCTCCGAGATCGGCGTGCTCGGCTACGAGTATGGCTTCAGCCTTGATACGCCCTCCGGCTTGACGATCTGGGAGGCTCAGTTCGGCGACTTCGCCAACGTCGCTCAGGTGCTCTTCGACCAGTTCATCGTCAGCGGCGAAGACAAATGGAATCGGCTGAGCGGGCTCATTGTGCTCCTTCCCCACGGCCTCGAGGGCCAGGGCCCGGAGCACTCGAGTGCCCGTCTCGAACGCTTCCTCTCGCTTGCCGCCGAGGACAACATCCAGGTCGTCAACCCAACGACACCGGCGCAGTACTTCCACCTGCTACGACGTCAAGTCCACCGCGACTGGCGCAAGCCGCTGATCGTGATGAGCCCCAAGAGCCTGCTGCGACTGCCCGCGGCCACTTCATCGCTCGACGAGCTCAGCACGGGACGTTTCCACCGTATTCTCGCTAACAACGATCCGGAGCGCGCTCGCGCGACCCGGCGCGTACTGCTCTGCTCGGGAAAGATCTACTACGAGCTGGTCGAGCAACGCAAAAAGAAGCAGCGCGAAGACG
Source organism: uncultured Acidobacteriota bacterium (assembly GCA_964432135.1). Taxonomy (GTDB): domain Bacteria; phylum Acidobacteriota; class Polarisedimenticolia; order J045; family J045; genus JANTFM01. The sequence continues at coordinate 3,387 of CAYSMT010000167.1, read as the reverse complement.
TCGCCATCCTGCGCATCGAGCAACTCTACCCGCTCGATCTCGCTCGCCTCGAAGCCGCCCTGGCACCCTATCCCGAACGCGTCGGCGTGCTTTGGGTGCAAGAAGAGCCTGAAAACATGGGAGCGTGGCGCTACCTCAAGGTCATCTTCGGTGACCGCCTGCTCGATCGTCACGCCTTCACGGGGATCTACCGGCAGGCTGCGGCGAGCCCGGCTACCGGATCGAACAAAAGCCATCGTCTTGAACAGAACGCGGTCCTCGAGCTCGCGTTCGCTGGCATGTAGGAAAGGCCTGAGCTGATGTCGATTGAATTGAAAGTTCCCTCCTTCGGCGAGTCGATCACGGATGTCGTCATTGGTGAGTGGCTCGTCGCTCCTGGCGACACCGTCTCAGAAGACGACCCCTTGGTCTCTATCGAATCCGACAAGATCACCGCCGAGCTGCCGGCACCGGCGAGCGGCGTGCTCACCGAGATCCTCAAACAAGCGGGCGAAGCGGCCGTTGTCGGAGAAATCCTCGGGCGGATGGAGGCTGGCAACGCTACAAAGCCTCCAATCAAGGAGAGCGCAGCAGGAGAAGCAGCCGTCATCCCAGCAGCATCGAATGCAGGCGAGCCTTCGAAGGCTGCGACCAACACGACGCAGGACACTCGTGTCATGCCGGCGGCCCAGCGTCTACTCGACGAACATGCGATCCCTGCCGGCGTGGTCCGCGCAACAGGGCCGGGAGGTCGCTTGCTCAAGGAGGATGTGCTACGCCACCTGGAATCCCCCCCAACGTCGCCCGCCAACCCTCCAGCGACGAACACGGCTTTTCCTGACGCTCCCGTCGCCGGCCCGCGCCAGGAGGAAATCATCGCCATGACGCCGATGCGACGCACGATCGCCCGTCGTCTCGTCGAAAGCCAGCAAAGCGCCGCCTTACTGACGACCTTCAATGAGGTTGACATGACGGCGATTATCGCGCTGCGCAGGGAGTTCAAGGAGAGTTTCGCCGAGAAATACAACGTCAAGCTCGGCTTCATGTCCTTCTTCGTCAAGGCCACGATCGAGGCCCTCAAGACCGTGCCCGGGCTTAATGCCGAGATCCGCGGAGACGACATCGCCTTCCGCAACTACTACGATATTGGCGTTGCGATCGGAGGCGGTAAAGGTCTCGTCGTTCCGATCCTGCGCAGCGCCGAGCGTAAGAGCTTCGCCGAGATCGAGCAGGGCATCGGCGATTTCGCAGCCCGCGCAAAGAACGGCAAGCTCAAGCTCGAAGAGCTGCAAAACGGCACCTTCACGATCAGCAACGGCGGCGTCTATGGCTCGCTGCTCTCGACACCCATCGTCAACCCGCCCCAGAGCGGCGTGCTCGGCCTGCACCGCATCCAAGAGCGACCGGTCGCCATCGACGGACAAGTTGTGATCCGGCCGATGATGTATCTCGCGCTGACCTACGATCACCGCATCGTCGACGGTCGAGAAGGCGTCGTCTTCCTCCTACGCGTCAAGGAGTGCATCGAAAACCCCGCGCGCATGTTGTTGGAGGTCTGATCCCATGAGTTCAAGACACGATCTGGTCGTCATCGGTGCGGGACCCGGCGGTTACCTTGCCGCGATTCGCGCCGCCCAACTTGGTCTCAACGTCGCCTGCGTCGAGAAGGAGCGCGCACTCGGTGGCACCTGTCTGCGCATCGGCTGTATCCCGAGCAAGGCTCTGCTCGAATCAAGCGAGCACTTCGCCCAGCTCTCCCGCGGCTTCAAAGAGCATGGCATCACCGTCGGCGATATTGGCTTCGACCTCGCAGCGATGCTCAAGCGCAAAACTCGGATCGTCACCACCCTGACCAAAGGCATCGAGAGCCTCTTCAAGAAAAACGGCGTAACCCGTTACGCGGGACACGCGCGCTTCAGCGGCCCCGGTCGTCTCGTCGTCGAAAACGAGGACCAGGACCAAGAGATCGAGGCGAAGCACTTCATCATCGCCACCGGTAGCCTCAGCGCTCCTCTCAAGGGCGTCGAGGTCGACGGCAAGGTCGTCGGAACAAGCACGGAGGCGCTGTCCTGGGAAAAGGTGCCGGAGCATCTTGTCGTCATCGGCGCCGGCGCCATCGGGCTCGAACTCGGCTCGGTCTGGCGTCGTCTTGGGGCGAAGGTCACAGTGCTCGAGTACCTCGATCGCATCCTGCCCGGGGTCGATCTCGAGCTCGCCCGTGAGGCACAGAAAATCCTCCGCAAGCAAGGCTTCGTTTTCCAGCTCGGTGCGCGCGTGACGAGCGCGACTAAATCGGGCCGCAAAGCCATCGTCGAGATCGACAACAGCGGGTCGATCAAGGCCGACCGCGTGCTGCTCGCCGTCGGACGAGTGCCGAACACGGCAGGCCTCGCTCTCGAGTGTCTCGGCATCGAGCTCGATCCTCATGGACGAATCCCCGTTGGGCCCGGCTTCACGACGAGCGCCGAGGGTGTTCACGCTATCGGCGATGTCATCGAAGGTCCGATGCTCGCCCATAAAGCCGAAGAGGAGGGCGTCGCCTGCGCCCAGCAGATCGCCACCGGCCGCAGCCACGTCAACTACGAGGTCATCCCCGGGGTCGTCTACATCCACCCCGAGATCGCCTCGGTCGGCAAGACAGAAGAGGAACTCAAGCAGGCCGGCGTGACCTACCGAAAGGGGACGTTCCCCTTCCTCGCCAACGGCCGCGCCCGCACCCTCGGCGAGACGGCTGGGCAGGTCAAGATTCTGGCCGATAAGCGTAGTGATCGTCTGCTCGGCGTTCACATCCTTGGTCCGCGTGCCGGCGATCTGATCTCAGAAGCCGTCGTCGCCATGGAATACGGCGCCAGCGCGGAGGATCTCGCGCGAACGATTCATGCCCATCCCACCCTTCCCGAGGCCATCAAGGAGGCCGCCCTCGCGGTGGATGGTCGAGCCATCCATATCTGAGAGCGCCGCATCCGCGCCCGCACGATGACCTGGCGATGCCCGAACACCATCGAGCGACGCGACGGATTCGGTCCGTGAAACGGGTCGTCTACTCCGCGTCCCGAAGCCAGTCCAAAATGGCTTCCACCTCGCAGGCCTCGTGCCAGCCGTGGAAGGCGATGCGCAGATAGCCCTCGCGCAGCGAGGCATGAATCCCTCTTGAGAAACCACGCTGCAAGGTCTCGCTGAGGAAGTCTTCGCCGCGGCCACCATGGTGCAAAGCCAGGATGCTACCGAGTCGACCGGCAGCGCGCAGGGACTGTAAGCGCGCAGCCTCGCCCTCCCACCGTGTCGAGGGGGAGAGACCCTCGAGCAGCAGATTCTGCAGACGGTCGACATGGTCCGCGATGCGCTGGACACCGGCCTGATTGATCAGCTCGAGCGAAGCACCCAGCGCAGCGCAGCCCATGAGATTCG
>CAYSMT010000166.1:0-6399 GCA_964432135.1 uncultured Acidobacteriota bacterium | reverse complement strand
GAGCGACCCGATACGCGACACCCGCTGCCAGGAGGATGGCGCACGCGGCGCCCTCCTCGGAGTGCGAAGGATAACCGCCTCGCCACCGCGCTGGCAAACCGCGTTGCTTATCTACAATTCGGGTTGAATTAGCGTTCCGGGGGCGTTGCAGCGGCAGTTTATCGTCGGCGGATGCGCTGCGCTGCGCCATAGGGCAGGTAGAGCGAGCCGCCGAGGCGAGCGAGAGGGCGCAACCGCTCTGGGTCGACCGTGTTCCGGGCGTCGAGAAGGCTCTCGTCGATCTGGGCAAGGAGGATCTCGCCGAAGACAGCGACGGAGTTGCCTATCGCAATGGTGCGCTCGAGACGGCATTCGAGGTTGACGCCAGAGCCCTCGATGCAAGCCGGTGCGACACGGATCGCGGGGAAGGTCGTGACGCCGGCATGCGCGAACTCGCTCTCTCCAGCGTCAAGTTCCTCCGCACTGGCGACGACGGAGGGAGCCTGTGCCTGGTGGACACTTCCCACCACGAACTCCTTCGTTGCGATGATGTTCGCAAGGGTGTCCTTCGGGCTGCCGTCGGACTTGGTTTTCGCGATGGCGATCATCAGGATCGGTGGCGTCGAGCTTACTCCTTGAAAGAAGGAGAAGGGGGCCAGGTTGGCCTGGCCGTCAGATGAGAGAGAGGAAACCCAGGCGATCGGGCGGGGCACGATCGCGGAGATCAGCAGATAGTAGCGTTCGGCATCGGAGAGGCTGTCGAGGGCGATCGTCCGACGCGAGGGTGTGCTCTGGGTCATGGGGGCCTCGATATGCCGCAGGCCCTGGCGCTACGAAGCGACCTGGGTCCTAGGCTCTACTGCCGATGGTACCCCGGGGACGATGAGGGCGCGTCAGGAGAGTTGCGAGTGGGTTGCCGAGCGCGCCTCGAGCAGTATGCGTCGAATCGCGTCGGCATCGTCGCCTCGAGGGTTGACGCGCAGATAACGCTCGAGCTGGAGCACGGCTTCGTCGTGGTGGCCGAGAAGATAGAGCAGGCGCCCCCGATCGCGGATCTCACGGGGGTCGTCCGGTCGGATGGTGAGCATCATCTCCCCCGCGTCGAGGGCGTGGGAGAGCTTGGCGCGTCGCCAGCAGCAGCTCTTGAGATCCTGGACGAGTCGCGCGAGCACCTGGCTCGGGCTGATCGTCGCAAGGCCCGCAGCCCGAAAGCTCACGCGGCCTTTGGTTGCTCGGCGCGTACGGCGCTCGAGATCGTCAGTGGAGAGCAGAGGAAAGGGTGTCACGCTGTCGAGATACACGCTGTGTCCCGAGCTGGAAAGACGCAGGACGAGCCGTCCAGGGAGGGCGCTGCCTTCAACGCGCACGCCGCTGCGTCGAGCGAGATCGATGAAAAGCAGGGTCGCGAGGCTGCGTGTTGCACGCCGGGTGTCAAGCGCGCAGTCGATGAAGCGCAGTTCCTCATCGTCTCGCTCACTGGGGATGACGCGGAAAGCGAGATTCTCGAAGAAAGCTCGCGTGAGTCCTGCCGCGGCAAAGCGTGGGTGCTTCGCGATGCCGACCTCTGCGCGCAGCACGGCGGTCATCTCTGTGAGATGCGCTTCCACGGTGGAAGCCTGGACGCGGCGACCTCCGAGGCCGGCGACGGCCACGGCCCCCTCCGCGAGAGTCCAGCGTCCTTCCGGCCGGGAGAGCAACTCGTCCAGGGCTGCAACACAGCTCGACATCGTCCCTCGTTACTCCTCGCCCACAACATCATCGACCTGAGGGCTACGGGAGAATATAGGCTCACTCCCCTCAGGGAAGCTCGTGGCGGAGTTCGCGTGAAGGTAGTAGGAGTCAGGACACGAAAAAGGGGGGGTATTCTTGCGCGGTCGGCGCGTGTATCGAGGCCTGGCGCCTGGAGAGCGAATGGCGAGGAACGAGACGGTGTTATGGAAGCTCGCGGGGTTTTACTTCCTGCTCTTCGCCTATCTGGGGGTCTTCCTCCCCTGGTTGCCGCCCCTGCTCCGTGCGCGGGGGTTCTCGCCCTGGTTGATCGGCCTCGCGCTGGCGACGGTTCAGCTTTCCCGCAGCCTGCTGCCTCCGTTGTGGGGCCTGTTGGCCGATCGCTTACGCCATCAGCGTCGTTTGCTCGCTACCGCAGCCATGCTGGCAGGTGCCAGCCTGATGGGTCTCGCACTCCCCGGGGGTCGGGACGCCATCTTCGTGTGGCTTTTCCTGCACGGGCTCTTCCTCGTGCCTCTCTTTCCCCTCGCGGAAGTCATCACGCTGCGCACCCTCGGCCCGCGGTGCGAGCGCTACGGGCAGGTTCGACTCTGGGGTTCTGTCGGCTTCATCGTCACCACGGTCGGGCTGGGCTTCGGCTCCGAACTCTTCGGGCGCAGCGGTGAAGCGGGACCATGGGCAATGGGCCTACCGCTCGTCCTCGCGGGAGGGCTCGCGCTAACAATGCCTGTCGCCCGCTCCCTGCGGCGCCAGCCCCCGGTCCCCATCTCGGCTCTGCCGGCGTCGCGGCGACTGCCGGGTGCGCTTTTCCTCCTGATCGTCGCGGCGGGGCTTGGTCAGGGTAGCCACGGCCCCTACTACGCCTTCTTTACGATCCAGCTCGAAGACGCGGGGGTTGGCCACGGATTGATCAGCCTGCTCTGGGGATGGGGAGTTGCGGCCGAGGTGCTGCTGATGGCCGTTTCTCATCGTCTCATCGCCCGCTGGGGTCTGCGCGCGGCCTTTCGTGGGGCGCTCGCATTGGGCTGTGCGCGCTGGTTTCTTTACGCGAGCCAGCCGGGCCTGGTCGTCCTTGCCTTGGGCCAGACTCTTCACGCGGCGTCCTTCGCACTACTGCACGTGACAACGATCCAGCTCGCCGATCGTCTGACACCTACGCGATGCAAGGTACTCGGGCAGTCGCTTGTTTCTGCCGGAGCCTACGGTTTCGGCATCGGAGCGGGTAGCTTTCTTGCTGGACGATTCGCCGCCACACTGAGCTACGCCGGCCTATATGCGGCTGCTGCGGTCACGTGCCTTGTCGCTTTAGTCGTTAGCCTCTTCCTGCGAGACCATTCGATGCATCAGGGGCCGATGCCGAGGGCCTCGTAGGCCTGAAGCTCACGTTCGACGAGTTCGATCAGTTGGCTGAGCTCTTCAAGGTCGAGCCCGGTTTCCGTGAGCAGCCAGTCGTTCTGAGGCTGGGTTGACTCGTCTTCGTCGGCGTCCTCCCACGAGCGCACGAGCAGATTGGCAAGCCAGAGCGATCGATCAAGGGTCTCCTCGCTGGCTCGCTGGGCTGAGTGATGATTGGCGACAGCGCGACAGATCGCTTCGGGCAGCTCCCAACTCTCGCAGGCGAGCTTGCCGAGCAAGATGTGGAAGGCATCGAAGGCGTCCATCACGAGGGCGCCGGGGGCCTCCCAGGATAGCTTTTTCTGGACCTGCGCGATGACTCCGAGCAGCAGCAGCTTCCCGATGTCGTGGAACAGACCTGCGAGAAAGCCGTCGGCGACCGGTCCGCCGAGCTGACGGCTGATGGCCTGGGAGGAGATGGCGACCTTCTGGCCGTGGAGCAGGATCTTGTGAACCAGCTTGTCGAAGCCGCGTACACGAAGCAGCCGTGAACGTAATGCATGTATGAGCACGATCTGTTCGACTTGTAGCAGCCCGATGCGGACAATGGCCTGGTCGAGGGTTGCTGAGGTCGCGAGCGAGCTGAAGAAGGGGGATTGCGCTGTGCCGATGATTGCGCGCACGAGCGAGGGATCTTGGCTGATGACTTTGACGTAGTCATCGATCTCCGCGCCGGGATCGCGCCCAAGCGCGAGTACTTCACTCGCGCTGCGGGGAAACATCGGCAGCTCGAACTCCGCGAGGCGGACGTGGCGCGAAAGGTGATAGCGAAAGAGCAGCTCCTCCCGGCTTGCGCCGGGCAGCTTGCGCTGAAGTCCTCGCAGTAGCTCGCTCTCCTCGTTACTCTCGCGCAGCTCATGAATCTCATCGCGTGAGAACCAGCCCGAGCCGCGAGTGCACTCCGAAGAGATCGAATCGGCCGTCATGGCGCGTGCAGCGGTCGTGGCATCGACTTCTTGGGGAGCGCTTTCCGGGAACTGTGCGCGCGCGGCTTCATCGATGAGAGCCTCCATCTCTTCTCGGCGCGGTGTGTCCGATTTCGCATGCGTATTCGAGCTCGACTTCGCATGGGCCTGCGATCCAAACCACTTCTTCCAAAAGGCCATCGCTGCTGTTTTCCTTCCTGTCTTGCGCTATCGCGCCAGGACGTCGTAGGCTGCGAGCTCTTTGGCGAGCGCGTCGCGGGCTTGCGCGAGGTCTTTCTCGTCCAAGCCCGCCGAGAGGACGACCGGATCCGTGATCAGGGCTTGCGCGAGCTCATCGTCGGCGACGGAGTGGCTGAGCAGGTTCGCAACGTAGAGCGTGCGATCGAGGGGTTGCTCGCTCGCTCGTTGCGGGTCGTGATGGCTGCCCACGGCCTCCGAGATCTGCTCTGGGAAGTCCCAGTGGCGGCATACGATTTCACCGAAGGAGACGTGATAGGTCTCAAAGCAGGAAGCCAGTAGCGTTGGCGGCGCCTTCCAGCTCAAACGCAGTTGGACGTCGCCGACGATCTTCGTCAGGACGAGCTTGCCGATATCGTGGAACATTCCCGCGAGAAAGGCATCTGCGGGCAGGGAGAGGGCTTTTGGAGCCACAGTTTGTCCTGCTACCGCGACGGTCAGGGCGTGCTGGACCATCGTGCGAATCAACGTCTCGAAGCCGCCGACGCGAAAGACCTTCGAACGCATCGCGTGGAGCATCGTGATTTGCTCGACTTGACGTAATCCGATGCGGACAACCGCCTGCTCGAGAGTTGCTGCACCGGAGAGCGAGGCGAAGAAGGGCGAGTTGGCTGTATCGATGATGGCGCGAAGCAGGGAAGGATCCTGGCTGATGACCTTGACGTAGTCGGAGATCTCGGCGCGGGTGTCGCGGGCGAGTTGGAGGATTTGCGTCGTCGATTGCGGCAGGGGAGGAAGCTCGAAGTCGCCGAGATAGACGGCTCGAGAGAAGTAGTAGCGGAAAAGAACCTCTTCGCGGCTCGCTCCGGGGATTTTGCGCGAGATGACCTGTGCGACCTGCTTTTCGTCACGGACATGCCGAATGGCAGCGAGTTCCGAGCGAGTGAACCAGCCTTCATCACGTCGACTGGCTGGGCGTGCTGGCGTCGCCACGGCGGTTTCGGTCGTTCGCGGTGGAGCCTCGGCAATGGCCGTCGCGCCAACGCCGCTAGGGTTGCCTGAGGCCCGCGCCCGCGTATTGAACCACCGCTTCCAGAACACAATAGGACCCTCCTGTGGCTCATCGGACCCCAGACGCGATTCTTGAGCTTTCACGCGGTGTACTCGTGCTGGCCTCAATAAAGCCGCACTCTGCGCTAGAATGACCGGCACCCGCCGGTCGATGCCGGGGAACGAGGAGGACCGATGGAACAGCTCGCCGGGAAGATCGCTCTCGTCACCGGAGCCAGTTCGGGCATTGGCGCAGCCTGCGCCCGCGCTCTCGCGAAGGAGGGATTGCGAGTCATCGTCGCGGCGCGGCGCACCGAACGCATTGAAGCGCTGCGCGACGAGCTCGTTGCCTCTTACGGGCCAGATGCCTGTGGTGCGCTGACGGTCGACCTGCGCGACCGAGAAGACGTTGTCGCCTCGATGGGGCAGATCGCGAGCGCGGGATGGGGAGAGATTGAGCTACTCGTGAACAATGCGGGCCTCGCAGCGGGTCTCGCACCCGTGCATGAGGGGAGCTTCGATCACTGGGACCGTATGATTGAGACGAATATCACAGGGCTTCTCAACATCAGTCGCCTCGTGCTTCCAGGGATGGTCGAGCGTGGATCTGGGCAGGTTGTGAACATCGGCAGCGTTTCGGGGCGAGAGGTCTACCCCAATGGTGCCGTCTACTGTGGAACTAAGTTCTTCGTGCGTGCGTTGAACAAAGGTCTGCGCCTCGACCTGCACGGTACGGGTATTCGCGTAACGGCCATCGACCCCGGCATGGTGGAGACTGAGTTCAGCGAGGTTCGCTTCGATGGAGACAAGGAAAAGGCTGCGAAGGTTTACGAAGGGACTCGTGCACTTCGCGCCGAGGATGTTGCCGATACCGTCGTCTGGGTTGTATCGCGCCCGCCGCACATCAACGTCGAAGAGATCCTGCTTATGCCGACCGACCAAGCCAGCGTGTGGATGACCCATCGTTGCTGACGCGTACGCTGTTGGGCCACGCCTTGTGAAGTGGGCCCTCAACGGTGCGCCCCTTCCCGCAACCCCGTGGCTGCGTTAGGGATCCTTCCTCTCTTCCCGCATCCGGGACGGGTTTCCCGTCGGCGTCTTCCTCTCCCCCCGTTTCTGCGCTTTTCTGGAGCCATGAAACGCC
>CAYSMT010000165.1:0-6426 GCA_964432135.1 uncultured Acidobacteriota bacterium | reverse complement strand
GTTGTCGCGGTGCCCGTGCTCGCACTCGGCATCCTCCGCTCACAGACCGTCGAGATCGTCAGCTCCAGCGCCAACGAGGGTTACATTGGCATCGGTGGCTCGTTGCTCACACACCTGCTCGAGCGCCTACTTCGCCCCGATCTTCCCCCGGGCAGCGAGTTGCTCGCCGATCCGGTCTTCTTCGCCGGTTGGCTGGGGTTACTCGCCACAACCATGAACCTCATCCCGGCCGGACAGCTCGATGGAGGCCATGTTCTTTACGCGCTCCATCGCAGTTGGCACCGCCAGGCATCGATCGGCTCCGGCGTAGTTCTTGCGGCCATCGTGACGGCCTATGCGCTATCCGGGCAGTTCTCGGTCTGGACGCTGTGGTGCGTCATCGTGTTGACACTGATGCGCAGACATCCTGTGGTGCTTGATGACGGTCGCCCTCTCGGCGTGCTGCGCATCGTCCTCGCCTTGGTCGCCGCTGTGATTCTCGTGATCTGCTTCATGCCGCACCCGCTCGCACTCCCCTAGCCTTCCCGTTGCGTGTTCGCGACGCGTCCATGGCCTCTCACTCGAGTGCCTCGAGGATAAGCACGCTACCACGGCGACGCAGGGCGAGCCCCCCCGAACGGGCCGTGCTCCACATCCGAGATCCAGCGCGACGCACACGGGCCAAGGTCGCGGGATGAGGGTGGCCGTGCGCGTTGGCTCGTCCACAGGAGAATCCGACGATGCGTGGCCGAAAACGCGCAAGCAGGGGCTCGCCCGTCGAGAAACGCGAACCATGATGACCGGCAACGAGCAGATCGAGACGCGACCTCGCAACGGGATGGGAGCCGAAGCGATCCTCGCTCTCGCGGTCGACGTCTCCCGGAATGAGGACGCTGACCCCTCCCACCTGTGCGAAAAGCACGATCGACGAGCGGTTGCCGGCGCAGCGCGCTCCGGGAGGCGGGTAGAGCACATGTCCAGGAAAGAGCGACTGGCCCGCGACCATGGGGCGCAACGGAATCGCTCGCCGGCTCGCCTCTGCTTCGAGAGCACGTAATGCTGCTCCATCCATGGCGGCCGCGGGCAAGGCAAGCCAGCGCGGCGCCAACGCCGAAAGCACAGCGGACGCGCCACCGCTGTGATCCCGATCCGCGTGCGAGATCACGAGACCCTCCAGGCGGCGTACACCATATCTTCTCAAGGCTGCGAGCAACGCGCGTGTTCCCCGCGGGTCTCGGTTGTCGGCGGCATCCATCAACACGGCACGACCGCTCTCGATGAGTAACACACCCTGCCCTTGACCGACGTCGAGGAGGTAGGCGCCGGCTGGCGCAAGGGGTGGCCACGCCACCGGCAGCATCGGCCAAGCCCAGGAGAACGCCAACGCGAGCGAGACGAACCCTCGACGGCGACCTCCCTTCCAGATGAGCGCGACGAGCAGGGCGGCGTGCGCGAGGAACCAACACGTGCCGACAGGAGCGGCCAGCCGGCCGGAACCTGGCCACCGAGAGCACTCTGCGGCAACGGCGGCGATCCAACCCGCTGCGTTCCGCGCAAAAAAACCAGCAATGGCGCCGAGCAGGCTCTCTCCTCCCGGCAACAGGACCTGCGCCCACCCGGCAATCAGACTCACGGGAATCGCGGGAAGGACGGCGAGGTTCGCAACAAACGCCCAAGGGGCGAGGCGGCTGCCCATGGCGATGATCAACGGCCATGTGGCCAGCACGGGAACGACAAAGATCAGGGCCCGCGGAGCCCGCGGTCGATCTCCCGACGCAACGACGAGCGCCAGACTCGCCGAGACGGTCAGCGCGAAGGACCAACACCTGGCCAGGACGGGATCGACGGCCAGCAAGAGCACGATGGCACCCGCGAGCGCTGCCACAGCGTTGTTCGCTCGGCCGGCCAGGCGCGCGCCCTGCGCCAGCACGAACGCGAGGAAGGCCCGTCGAATTGGAGGCGTGGAGGGCAGCAAAGCCGCAGAAAGACTGGCCGCGAGGGCTGCGGTCAGGGCGAGGCCGCGGTGCTTGCGGCCGAGATGTGCCGAGATCAACAAGGGCAACATGGCTACGAGCAGGCCAACATGCATGCCGGAGACGACGGCGATGTGAGCCAGGCCGCTCGCACGCAACTGGTCGCGTAGCACAGGATGGAGGGCCTGCTTCTCTCCTGCGACCATCGCGAGCAACAAACCGCCGACGCGCTGGCTTGCGCCTCTTCGGAAACGCTCACGCGCACGAGCTACGAAGACTCCGCGAAGAAGCGCTGGATAGGCAAGTATGCTGTGCCACCAACTCGGAGGTCTCGTGACGCGAACGCAAGAGGCGCTCAGCGCGCGCAGGTTGCGACGCTCGAGACACCCCGGTCTGAGCTCGGCACTGATGGTGGCGCCAGGACAAACCGCCGGATCGAGGCGGTCGAGCCAGCCTTCTCCACTGCGAGGAATGTGCAGCAAAACGCGCCGACCGCCGGCGACGATCACGCTGATCTGCAACCCGTCTGTTCCGTCGATCATCTCCTCGACACGCCCCATGAGCGGCGTCGAAGGTGGGGCCATGATAGGCCGCGTGACGGCCTCCGCGGACAACCCCAGCCATGCCATGAAGAGCGCGGCGCAGGGAAGCCAACGCGCCCGCGGGAGGAAAACCGACAACCAGAGCAACTGGACCACCGCCAGAGCGGCGAGAAAAGCGTCGAAGCGGCGCAGACAGGGTCCGAGAAGGCAGGCGCCCCAACCCGCGAGGGCGAGCAGGACAAGGCGTCGTGTACAGCGGGTCATGCCGGCATTGTCGCTCCGATATGCCGGAGCAGTGCCATGTGCTGAGGCGCACTCTCCCGCAATCGAGAATCGCGTAATGGGCCCGAACCACGCATGAGCCACCCGGCTGCGGGTTAGAGCAACGGGAGAAGCGACAGATCAGGTAGCGCGAATTGCTCTCGCAGAAGCCGTGCCCGAGCGCGAGTCAGCGCACGCACGCGCACCTCGTCGCTCATTCCCTGGGCATAGGGCGCGATCTCCTCCGCGGCGCGCTCATCGAGCGCTTGGCGCTGCGCGGAAGACAACGCTTCCCGACAAGCCGCGAAGAGATCTTCCTCGAGCTGGACAGCGAGATCACCGTCGGCTCGTGGCGGACCCTCCCCACGAGAGAGCGCGTCGATCACCTCGGCGATGGTCTCGCGTGCCTGACGGGGTGCGCGAGAAGATCGTAGCGCGGCAGCGAGGCTTTTGAGAGCGTCAGGAAGCGTGGGATCCTTGGATGCGCGGCGGATACGACGACGACCGACGCGACCCTCCTTGCGGTCTTCCCAGGCCTCCTCCACCGCCGGCGCGAGATACGCCAGACTACGCGGGCTCCGCCTCGGTCGGCGCTGAGCGGCCGCATCGAACACTTCGTCCATGAGCTCAAGCACGAGCCCGAGCGGAATGCCTTTCTCATGCCAGCTCAGGACGCGTTGCAGGTCTTCCGGAGACAAGACAAGCGGGCGGCCTCGCAGCCGTTGCAAAGCCGACTCAATGGCCTCAACGTAGCTCTTGACCTCCACGCTCCCGCCATCTCCTGCGCTCAGACAGGGTACTTGAACACAAGTGCGCGTCTCTCGAGGCAAGCGAAGAGTATCTCGAGGGCCCGATGATACTCCTTGACGGTCCCACCGGTCGGATCGAAGAGGTCGACACTCTCCTCGGGCTCCCGGATGAGGGAGACCTTGCGCAATCGCATCGGATGGTGTTCGCGAACCCACGCGCGATGGCGACGCTCCATGACCACGATTTCGTCGGCCTGCTGGAGCATCTCATGAGTTGCCAGCTTGCTCTGATGAGAAGACATGTCGATGCCGCGATTTTTCAGCTCGCGCGTCACCATGGGATCAGCTGACGCGCCCTGCATGTCGATAATTCCCGCGGAACTCACCTCGACCTGCGGGATCTCGAGGCGCGCGAGGATGTGGCGCATGTAGAACTCCGCCGCAGGTGAGCGACAGATGTTGGCCGTGCACAGGTAGAGGATCTTCATCGCTTTCGGTTGAACTCATGGAGCAGGCGAAGGCCTTCGAGGGTCAGGTCGGGATCGGATGCGTCGACTCGCTTCATCAAGGGTGCGATCGTCGGAGCTGTTCCCCCCGTCACCACGACCTTGACCCCCATCGCGAGCTCCTCTTCAACCCGTAGAATGAGGCCGTCAACCATGGCTGCGTGACCGTAGAGGACACCGGAACGAATCGAATCGACAGAATTGCGGCCAATAACTCGTGGCGGCAAGGACAGATCGACACGAGGCAGCCTCGCGGCACGCGCGGAGAGCGCGTCCGCGCCGAGACGCGGACCCGGCGTAATGATGCCGCCGAGGTAGTCTCCCTCGCTCGTCACCACGTCGAGGGTCGTTGCCGTCCCGAAATCGACAACAACACAAGGACCCCCGTGGCGGGCGTGCGCAGCAACAGCATTGAGGATTCGGTCGGCACCGACCTCCTGAGGATTGTCGGTACGGATCCGCAGGCCTGTCCGAATACCCGGCACGACCTCGAGCGGGTCGACACCGACCAAAGCGCGCACAGCAGCGACGACCTGGGCGGTCAGCGGAGGAACGACGGACGCCACAACCCCATCGCGCACCCGCTCCGCGTCGTCATCGAGCAGACCCTTGAAGAGCACCGCGAGCTCATCAGAGGTCATATCCCTCCGCGAGGAAAGGCGCCATGAACGACGTAGCGTCTCGCCCTGATACAGGCCTGCTACGATATTCGTGTTGCCGATGTCAACGACGAGAAGAAACACCGCTGCGATCTCCCCAACCCTTCCAGCTATTCCCCCGTCAGCACCCGCCGGGAGACCTAGATGCGCTCAGCATAGCGCACGCTGAACTCGCGTCCGTCATCTTGGCGCAGCAAGAGTGAGCCATCGTCCCCCAAGCCGAGCCCAACCCCACTTACGATCCGACCGTCTGCCAGACGCAACGTCACAGGAAGCCCTTGCCCCGCCAGTGAACTAGCACGCACTGATTGTAGAACATCCTGCCAAGACGTGGTATCGCCACAGCGAGGCAGCAGATCTTCGAGTTCGCTCAACAGTGCGGCCGCCACCACTGCGCGGCTTTCCGGGCCTCGCAGGCCCCGCAAGGCACCGGCTGACCCTGCTACCACGGGATCGATCTCGCTCGGATCCGGCCCGAGATTCAACCCGAGGCCGATGAGAACCATCGGCGGAACATCCAGCGTAAGCCGCAGATCAAGCAGGATGCCACCAACCTTACGACCGGCGAGGCAGAGATCGTTAGGCCAATCAAAAAGTAGCTTGGGGCCATCCAGCGCAAGCACGGCCCTTCGCGTGGCGAGCGCTGTAGCGAAACCGAAGCGCCACGCATGGGCCGGCTCCGGTGGAGGTGCCACCAGCAGCGTGAGGTAGAGTCCCCCATGCGGTGAAAGGAAGGTCCGCCCCCGCCTCCCCTGCCCGGCACTCTGGCTCAAAGCGACGACGAGTTGCCCCTCCGGAGCACCGGCAGCGTGTAGCTCACGCGCGCGACGCATCGTCGAGTCGAGGCACTCATGCACCTCAAACACCCGGCCGAAATGACGGGTCTCAAGCCGCGCAGAAAAAGCCGCGCTGAATGTCTCCATCAAGTGACGAGATCCAATGCCAGATCCATCGAGCGAATCGAGTGCGTCAGATAACCCATTGAAAGACGATCCACTCCTGTCTCCGCAAGCTCCGCGAGGGCTCCCGGCCGAACACCTCCAGAAACCTCGAGCCGACAACGACCTGCCGCGCGGCGCACGGCCTCGCGAATCGCGTCGAGCTTCATGTTGTCGAGCAATATCCAGCCGACACCGGCCGCGAGCGCTTCTTCGAACTCCTCGAGGGTCTCGACCTCGAACTCTGCGTCCGCGAGGTCGTGGCCCGCGGCGCGAACGGCCGCGATCGTCGCGGCCAGACCTCCCGCAAGCTCCTTGTGGTTGTCTTTGACGAGGATTTGCGTGTCAAGACGCGCACGGTGGTTCTCGCCACCGCCAACCGCGACAGCATACTTCTCGAGCGCGCGGAGCCCGGGAGTCGTCTTGCGCGTGTCCGAGACATGGCAGGTTTTTCCCCGCAGCTCAGCGACGGCCGCCGCTGTCGCACTCGCAACACCTGAGAGTCGCGCAATGGCGTTGAGCATGAGACGCTCTCCCGCGAGGACGCAACGCGCTTCGCCAGAGATCCTGGCCAAGACGTTACCCGTGGCGCACGAGATACCATCCTCGGCTTCGAAATGCAGCTCGACCTCACCAAAGCCGCGCGCGTGCAGCTCCTCATACACCGCCGTGGCGAAAGGCAATCCCGCCAGGACGAGCGGCTCTCGCGCCACGAGAACCGTGCGAATCGCCCGACCGACCGGGAAGACCGCGTCCGTGGTGATGTCGCCGCCGCTGCCGAGATCTTCGTCGAGCCCACGCCGAGCGAGCTCCTTCGCC
>CAYSMT010000164.1:0-6431 GCA_964432135.1 uncultured Acidobacteriota bacterium | reverse complement strand
ACGCCTCAAGATCCTTGATGCGGGCTTGGTCCTCCGAGAACTCCTCCTCGACCTCTTCCGCGAGGACCTCGGTGACGCCGCCTTCGTCGGGATCGAACAGATCCAGCCCTCCATCGGCGCGGGCTTCTTTCTCCGTGCCGGCGTCGTCCGCTGCAGCGCGCGCCGCATCGGGGTCTGGGTTGACCTCATGTGCTGCCGAGGACGAAGCGTTTGCCGCCGCGCCGCTTGCCGGCTCCGACGGTCGGGTCTCGTCGGTCGGAGCTGGCGTCTTTGCCGCGTCAGTCTTGGGATTGCTGGGGCGCTTTTTCATGGTTGCGCGTCTCTCCGCATCTCTTGCAGGAATCCGAAAGGCTGCCGTCAACGGACGGGCAGGGTGACAGGGTAGAGACCTCGTCGGGTCGCAATGAGTAGGTTCACCGAGCGCCGGAGCATGGCCTGAGGAATGCCCTCGTAGAAGTCGTCTTCGCTACGTACGATCTTGCCGTTGATGCGTCGAAGCTGCAGGCCCGGGACGAAGCCCTTCGCCTCGGCACGCGAGCCCGAGCGAATGCGGTTGATGATGACGTACTGACCTCGTTGCGCCACAGTGAAACCCAGCAGATTCCATGCAAACTCCTTGGCGCGCCGCTTTGGGAAGGCTTCGACACGGATGGGCCGGACGAGTTCTTCTTTCTCGCGTAGCAGACGCAAGTTGACACGCTGCCCGTAGCGCACCTCCGCGATCGCCGTGACGAAGTCAAAAAGGTTCTTGACCCGGTGGCTTCCGACCTGGGTGACGATGTCTCCCGCCAGCACGCCAGCCTCCTCGCCGGGACTGTCCGCGTAGACCTTGACGATCAACGCGCCCGCAGCTTGGTCGATCCCATAATACGCGGCTTGCTGGGCGTCAAGATTCTCGGCGACCAAGCCAGTCCAGGGTGGGCGCAGGTGCCCGTAGGTTACGAGCTCGTCCACGACCTTCTTCGCCCGGTCGATGGGGATGGCAAAGCCGAGATTTTGGCCTTTGGCGACGATCTGAGCATTGACACCGATTAGCTCACCGAGGATGTTCAACAGCGCGCCGCCCGAGTTGCCTGGATTGATCGCGGCGTCTGTCTGAATGAAGTCGGCAAAAGGTAGCGCCGTACGGTCCGGCCCCGCAACGGTGCGGCCTGTCGCAGAGACGACGCCGACGGTCACCGTGCTCTGCAAACCGAAGGGGTTGCCGATCGCGATAACGGTTTCGCCGATCATAAGGTCCGAGGAGGAGCCCATCTTCGCGGCGGGCCATGGTCCTTTCTCTTGCAGCATCAGCACGGCGAGATCCGAGGCCTCGTCCGATCCAAGCAGCTTGGCTTCGACCTGCCGGCCGTCCTGGAATGTTATGGTGATTCGGCTTGCGGCGGAGACGACGTGATCGTTGGTCAGCACGTAGCCACGTTCGTTGACGATAACACCGGAGCCAAGAGAGTTCTCGACATAGGTCTCCCTCGGCTGGCGCCGGGCTCCTCCGAAAAACCACTCGAAGATGTCTGGGCTGGAGGCATAGGGATTGCGCACCAGCACTTCGGTCGAGATATTGACCACGGCCGGGGAGACTTTCTCGACCGCCTGGACGACGGCATCACGCCGGTTCAGGTTGGCGAGCTGGGCGGTGGCCGGTGTGGCGAGGCCGAAGGCCAAGATCACGGTCATGACGAGTCGAAGACGCTCGGGTGAGCCGTGCATGGGAAGCTCCTCTGGACGAATAGTAAAGCGCGATAGATCAGTCGGATTGCACCTGGATTCGTCGCACCGTCGTTTCCTCGCGTTTGCGGATGACGACCTCGAGCACGCCCTCGGCGTAGCTGGCTTTGATGCTTTCGGGGTCGATTCCGTCGGGGAGGGCGTAGCGTCGGGCAAAGGCGCCGAAGGGACGCTCGAGGCGGCGGACCGCGGAGGGGTCGATATCGGCCGGCTGGCGCCGCTGTCCGAAGATCACGAGCTGGCCGCTTTCGAGACGGACATCGAGCTCCTCCGCGGCGACACCGGGGAGGTCTGCGAGCAGCACAAGACGGTCCGGCAGTTCGTAGAGATCCACCTTCGGAAGCCAGTCGCCACCGCTCTGTGGCGGCTCGGAGTCTGGCTCCGCGCGGCCCATCAGCTCCTCGAAGAGGCGATTCATCTTGTCCCTGAGCTCAACGAGTTCCCGCATCATGCTGTCCTCTCGGCGGTCTCCGGGGCCGCGACGGGTATTGAGCGTCAGTGTACCGCGATTGGCGACGAGCGTCGTATGTGCGTAGGAAAGCGATACCGGCGGCGCCCCGGCCCCAACGCGAAGGTCGGAGTGCGGCGGACGAGGGGATCTCGAGCGTTCGACCAAGGGGCCGAGAGCTTGGCGCGGTCGGGAGTTTCCGCAGATGGGGTCAGTAGCGGAAGGCGCTGACGAGCTGGTCGAGGTTGGAGGCCATACGTGTCAGCTCATCCGAGGCTGCCTGTGTCTGCTGGGCACCCTCGGCAGTCGATTGCACGGACTCCGAGACCGCAGAGACGTTGGCAGAGATCGCCTGCGCCCCTCCCGCCGCGCGTTGCACATTGCCACTCATCTCCTGGGTGATCGAAGCCTGCTCGTCGACCGCGCTGGCGATCGTCGTGGCGATCTCGTCGATCTGGCCGATCACTGAGCTGATCTCATGGATCGCGTGATCGGCGTTTGTCGAACCGGCCTGGATCGAGGCGATCATCCGGCCGATGCTGTCAGTGGCTTTAGATGTTTCCTCAGCGAGGTTCTTCACCTCACCGGCAACGACCGCGAAGCCCTTGCCGGCCTCTCCTGCACGAGCGGCCTCGATGGTGGCGTTGAGGGCGAGCAGGTTGGTTTGCTCTGCGATCGTCGTGATCAGCGCTGCGACTTGGCCGATTTCCTGGCTTGCTGCGGAGAGCTGCTGGACGGTTGTCGCCGCCTGACCGGCCGTCTCCACCGCCACAGCAGAGACCTGCGCGGCTTGAGCAGCGTTCGCCGCGATCTCCCGGATCGCTCGCGTCATCTCGTCAGCGGCCATCGCGAGGGTCTTCACATTTTCGCTCACCGTCGTTGCCGCATCAGAAGCCTCGCTCGATTGCCCGGAGGCACTCTCGGCAGAGCGATTCATCTCGCTCGAGGTGGCCTGCAGCTCCTCGGCTGCCGATGCCAGAGAGCGGGAGTTGTCCCCAATGCGCGACATGGCTTCGCCGAGATCACTGACCATCGTATTGACCGCCATCTTGATCGCTGCGAGATCACCGCGGTAGTCACCCTCGATACGAGCCGTGAGGTCCCGTGCCGAAACGCGTTCGAGAACGGCGCGTGCCTCCGTGATCGGTGCCGCGACGGCATGGAGTGTCTCGTTGATTCCGGAGATGATGCGTTGGAAGGCACCATGATGGCGCGATTCGTCCGCGCGGGAGCTGAGCTCGCCCTCGACGGCAGCGTTGGCCAGAGTGGTCACGTCAACAATCATCGCGTCAATCGCGGCGATCGAACGGTTGACAGCTTTTTTGAGCAGGTTGAAGTCTCCCTTCCATTCCTGCGTGATCTGTTCGGGAGCATGGCCGCGTGAGATCTGATCCATTTTTTCGGCGGCGATTTGCAGGGGCTCGACAACGGCGTCGAGCGTAGCGTTCATGCCTTCGGCTATGACGCGGAAGTCACCATCGTGCTTGGAAAGATCGACGCGTATATCGAGCTGACCTGCCGCGGCACGTTTTGCCATGTTTCGTGTATCGTTGACCATGCTCGTCATCGCATCGATGGCGCGGTTGAGAGCGTCCTTGAGCTGCCGGAAGTCTCCGACATAATCGACTTCGATCGGCTCCGGAATATCGCCACGAGAGATGCGCTCCATGGTCTCGGCCGCTCGAGTCAAAGGTTCGTCGATAGCAGCGAGGGTGTCGTTCATTCCCTCGACGATGACGCGATAGTCCCCGCGGTGGCGGCTCGGATCCGCGCGCGTGGCGAGCTGTCCGGATGCTGCGGCGCCTGCGAGTAGCTTGCCGTCCTCGACCAGCGCCTGGATGGCTTTTCGCATGCAGCCCATCGACTTGCCAAGAACGTCCCCTTCCGAGGAACGAGGGATCTCGAAGTCGAGCTCGCCGGCTGCGATGCGCTCCGCGGCGTCTGCTTTGGCAGAGATCGCATCAATCAGCTTCCGGAAGGCGCTGGCTAGCTGTCCGATCTCGTCCTTGGATTCGCATTCGATGACCTGTTTGATGTCGCCTTGAGCGATCTCATCTGCGGCGTGAGTGATCTTTTCCAGTGGGCGTATGACGCGGCGTAGGACCAACGTGCTTATGGCTGCCACGAGCAGCAAGGCAATCAAGCCGATGGCCAGGGTTGTGATGGTCATCTTTCTGAAAGCGCTGGAAACCATACGCTGCGCGACGAGGCCCTCGTCGTTGTACATCCCAGCGCCGATGACCCAATCCCAGGGTTCATAATAGGTGTAGGCCGAGATCTTGAGGCGCGCCTCAGCCTCATTCTTGTTTTTCCAGGGATAGACCTCGAAGCCGACCCCCTCGTCATTGAGGGCGACCGCGCCTTGGACCATCGATTGGATGAACAATCGTCCGCTGGCGTCCTTGGCGTTCCAGATGTTCTCGCCGTCGCGCAGGCCATCCTTGGAGATCAGATAGTGACCCTTGTGATCGCCCTTGCCGCCGATGACAAAGACGTAGCCATTGGAACCGACCTTGGTTTTGAGAATTGCTTTTCGGACGAGTTGCATCCGATCGACCTTCTGCGCACCGGTTCCTCCCTCCGCGAGGTCTCGCGCGCGGGAAGCGTCACACATGGCACGCACGTCGAGGACGATGCGGGTCAGGTGGTCCTTGAGCTGTTGGTCGAGGACCTTGGTCGCATCCTTTCTCACCTGATCACCGAGATGAGCCGTCGCGGCAAAAATGACGCAGACGATGACGAGGGGGGGGATCATGGCCATCGCGTAGATCTTGTGCTTGAGGCGAATCGTCATCTTTGCGTCTCCTGCCGTCTCATCTGCTTGTCGTGCTTGTGGGGTTTGTGAGGCTTTGTCATCAAGGTTTAGTAGGTCATGACTTGTAGCTGAATCATGATTTGGTCACGGCTGGGGAAGCCGTCTCTTTCGAGTCGTCTGAGTGCGGCGCGCAGATTCAGCCGTTGGCCCTTGATCCACCAGCACACGCCGATCAAGCTACGCTCTTCGTCGGCAATGCCGGCGTCGGCGTTGTCTCGCATCGCATATTCGAAGTAGGGTCCGATGCGTTTGCTCGCAAAATACCAGGAGCCTTCGAAGAGCCAGGTCGTGTGTTCCGGAAGCGTTTTCAGGAACTGATTCCCATCGCGGAAGATGTACTCGGCGAGGAAAGACACGGCCCCGCGTTTCGCCAGCGGGTGATCGTAGAAGAGGCTCGCGGAATGGGCATGATAGTCGTCTTGCGTATCGTAGCTCGCACCGATGACGAGGAGGTGTTTTTTACCGAGGGTCGGGCCCGGGTAGAACATGCCGCGCAGCGTGTCGAGTGCTGACCACTGGACGCGTGCCGTGACGCGCAGCGGATGTGTTGAATCTTCGCCGCGATAGCCCTGGTACACTCCAATGCGGTACTCGAAGTGGTTTTCGCCGAGATAGCCGCGAGCTTGGACGCCATAGTCTCGTCCGACGCGCGCGTCAATCGGACCGCTTTCCGTAAAACTGAACGGACCGTACTCCCCGGGCAGCAGCGAGGTCGCCGACTGATTGTGGTTGTAGGACAGGTGGGGCAGCAGCATGCCTGTCTCGATATAGAGTTCATCTGTGGCTGCGAAAGAGACGAAAATATCTTGAAGAAAGATGTCCGACGCGCCCTTCTTGCCGTAGCGGCCGCCCTTACCGAGGTTGGGCGAGTCCGTCTCGAGAAAAAAGGAAAGGCGATCGTTGATCTTTCCGCCGGCCATCAGCCGCAGTCGACGCAGGAAGAGATCCTTGGCCACTTCCGGCCCATCGCTTGTGTCCAAAGCCTCCGCCCGGAGCTGCGCGAGGAAGCCGACCCGAACGGCGGATCCGGCGTTTCCTTCACGGGCGGGAATCTCCCATTGAGCGAGGCACGGGGCGCTAAGAGCGAGCATCACGAGGAGCGCGACGGGGAATCGGCCCCGAATCATCTTCATCATTGTTCGTCCTCTCCCGATCGACTTATGTGCGGCGCGGTCACTGGCGCCAGCACAGGAGAATCTAGTCGAGGATATTGACGAGTCAATGTGTCGGAAAAACGACAGAATCGACTAACCTGAGTTGTCCTTGGAACTTGGAGCCGGGACCTACGCGCATTCCGTGTGAGCGCTACGATGGATCCGCCGAATCTGCACTTCGGTTGGGCTCTTCGGCCAAAAGCTTGTGCGGGTAGTCCGATTTTCTGTGGCTTGGTCTTGAGTTCGTCGTCGCGGCTCTCGGCTTGCGGACAAGCGGCGTGAGCGGCTC
>CAYSMT010000163.1:0-6460 GCA_964432135.1 uncultured Acidobacteriota bacterium | reverse complement strand
CTCACCGCGGGCGCGTGGTGCTCTTGCAGATCGAGCACGGTGACAAGCCGAGCTTCGGCCTGCTGGCCATCACCCGCAGTGGTTCGCAAGTGGAAGCCATTGCCGTGGATCTTGAGGGCCGGCGGCGTCCCGAGCTCGCCGAGCTACTGAGCTGTCGCCCCTATGTGACCCGGCGCGTCGACGCCGAGGCGTGGACCTCACGCCCCGAATGGGCTCGCACGATCCGGGCTCTTGCCGCCCTCCCGGAGTTTCCGGATGATCCCGTCGCCATTGCGGCCTTCATGGTGACGCCGCTGCGTCGCGGTATCTCATGCAAGGACGGCTGAGGAATGGGCTGCCTCGTCGCGTTGATCTGTCTGCCGCTCTTTGTATTGGCGAGCCCTGTGGTTCTCATTCGCGCCGCGTTCGGGCCGGAGAGCTACTGGGCCTCACTCGATCGCCAATACGGTGCCCTCGGCGCCTTCGTGCTGCGTTTTTTTAGCAAATAGGGTGCCCGCTCGCCTTCGATATCTTTCTTGACGCTTCCAAAGACAAGCACCGGGGTTTGGCGCATGGTCGTGGGTCTCCCGGGGGGGGAGAATCCGCTCTTCAGGCTTCACAACGACGGGAGCGGATAACGATGGCAATCACGATCACCGGGAGCGGACTGAGCATTGAAGACGTCGTGCGCGTCGCGCGCGACGGAGAGAAGGTCCGGTTGGCGGACGAGGCGTTGGCACGGATCAGGAGCTGCCGAGAGCTACTCGAACGCAAGATGGCTGCTGGGGAGACGATGTACGGCGTGAACACCGGCATCGGCGAGCTGGCCTCGGTGCGCCTCGATGAGGAGCAGACCCAGCAGTTTCAGAAGTATTTGATTTATAACCACGCCGCTGGCATCGGTGAGCCGGCACCTGTCGAGCACGTGCGTGCTGCGATGCTCTCGCGGATCAACATGCATGCGAAGGGGCATTCCGGCTGCCGACCCGAGATCAGCAAAACCTACGAGGCGCTGCTCAATGCTCGCATCACGCCCGTCGTCTGCGAGAAGGGAAGCGTTGGCGCCTGCGGTGATCTAGCCCCGATGAGTCAGATTGCCCTTAGTTTGATGGGTGAGGGGGAGTGTTTCTACGGTGGGCAACGCATGCCCACGCGCCAAGCGATGGAGTCGACGCAGATTCCAGTGCCGGGCTTGAAGGCTCGTGACGGGCTCTCGGCGATCAACGGCTCGAACTTGATTACCGGTATGGCCTGCCTGCTACTCCATGACGCTGAACGCTGGATCGCCCAGGCAGAGATCGCGGCCGCGATGGCGCTCGAGGCTTTGCTAGCGAACATGCGGCCCTATACGAGCGCCTTGCACGAGCTGCGTGGTTTTCGCGGTGCGGTGACCTCGGCCGAAAATCTACGCCGCCTCATTGAGGGCTCCGACCTGCTCAGCGGCAAGGTCGAGGTCAAGGTACAGGACGCCTACTCGATGCGCTCGACCCCGCAGGTCATTGGTGCGTTGCGTGATGCGATGGCCTACGCCCGGGAGCAGGTCGAGATCGAGCTCAACGGTGTCGCCGACAACCCGATTTTCCTACCGGAGGAGGATACCGTGCTCACCGGTGCGAACTTCCAGGGTACGCCGGTCAGTATGCCGATCGATCTCGTTGCCGCCGGGTTGACCATGGTCTCCGTGCTTTCGGAGCGCCGGCTTAATCGCCTCTTGAACCCAGCGCTCAGCGTCGGGCTGCCGGCTTTTCTCACCAAGGGTGCCGGTATGTTTTCCGGGCATATGCTCAGTCAGTACACAGCCGACATGTTGATTGTCGAACAGCGCATTCTCAGCACGCCTTCTTGTATCCAGTCGATCCCAGCCGCCGCCGACCAGGAGGACTTCGTCAGCATGGGCATGAACGGCGCCCTCAAGGCTCGTCAGATTCTGGACAATGGTCATGGTGTGCTTGGGATCGAACTCATCGCGGCCGCGCAAGCCCTCGATTTTCGGGGATTCACCTTTGGTGCCGGGGTTCGTGCCGCCCATGGAGCGGTCCGTGACATCGTCGACCATCTCGACACGGATCGCCCGCTCTTTGCCGACCATAACAAGATGATGGTTGCCGTCAGAGAGTGCCGCGTTCTCGAAGCTGTCGAGGCGGAGCTGGGGTCATTGGGTTGTTCCTGGCGCTGATGCGGTAGCCTCCTTTTTTTGTGCGTCGCCGCGCAAGCCCAACGGGTGGCTACTGAATTGACAGCCCTAGGGCGCAGTCCTAGTCTCAGTGGACGGTCGCCTGCCGAATCGGTGAGGGCGCGCTGGAATGGGGATTTGACTTATGATCGATGCGTATCTCGAACATGCCAAGGAGCGCGCGGAGATGGGTATTCCGGCCCTTCCGCTCGATGCCAAGCAGGCCGCGGAGCTGTGCGAGCTCCTGGTTAACCCTCTCGCGGGTCGTGAGGAGCTTCTGCTCGATCTGCTGACGGAGAGAATCCCCCCCGGTGTTGACCCGGCGGCTGAGGTCAAGGCAGCTTTTTTGGCGCGCGTAGCTCGGGGCGAATTGCGTTCGCCGCTCATCGATGCGGTGCAGGCTGTCGAGATTCTCGGGACGATGCTCGGCGGTTACAACGTGCCCTATTTGATCGAGCTGCTCGATCACGTAGCCTTGGCAGAGACCGCGGCGTCGGCGTTGTGCGGCTTGATTTTCATCTTCGATAATTTCAACGCGGTCTTTGAAAAGTCTCGCGCGGGCAACCTCCATGCGTCGCGGGTCATGCATTCCTGGGCCGAGGCAGAATGGTTCCGTTCGCGCCCCGAAACGCCCGAGGAGCTGACTGTCACGGTCTACAAGGTCGATGGCGAGATCAACACCGACGACCTTTCGCCGGCCAGTCATGCTCCTACCCGTCCGGATATTCCGCGTCATGCCCTTGCAATGGGTGAGTCGCGCTTTCCTGGCGGGCTCGAGGAGATCGCACGGCTCAAAGATAAGGGGCATCCCGTCGCCTTCGTTGGTGACGTCGTCGGCACCGGTTCTTCGCGCAAGTCGGCCTGCAACTCGGTGATATGGGTCATCGGCGAGGAGATTCCACATGTGCCTAACAAACGCAGCGGTGGTGTGATCATCGGTGGGGTCATCGCACCGATTTTTTTCAACACCGCAGAGGATTCCGGAGCGTTGCCGATTCAGACCGATGTTTCGAAGCTCTCGACGGGTCAGGTCATCACGATCCGCCCTCACGAAGGACGCATCCTCGATGCTCAGGGTGCGCTGCTTGCAGAGTACGATATCAAGCCACCGACCGTGCTCGACGAGTATCGGGCGGGTGGGCGCGTGCCGCTGATCATCGGGCGCCAGCTCACGGATCGCGCCCGAGTTGCCCTCGGTCTCGAAGCGATCGAGCTCTTCGCGGCGACGCCCTTCTTTCGTAAGGAGGGCGTGGGCTTCTCTCTCGCGCAGAAGATCGTCGGGCGTGCCTGCGGTATCGAGGGCGTGCATCCGGGGACGGCTTGTTTGCCGCAGATGACCAGCGTTGGCAGCCAGGATACGACAGGGCCGATGACCGCCGACGAGATCAAAGAGCTGGCTTGTTTGAATTTCCAGTCGAAGCTTTTCATGCAGTCCTTCTGCCACACCGCGGCCTATCCGCGGGACATCGACAAGAAGATGCACGCGAGTCTGCCGAGCTTCATCAATGATCGCCACGGAGTCGCCCTGCGTCCCGGCGACGGTGTGATTCACACTTGGCTCAATCGGATGGTCTTGCCAGATACGGTTGGGACTGGCGGGGACTCCCACACCCGCTTTCCGATCGGCATCTCCTTTCCGGCTGGTTCGGGTTTGGTCGCCTTTGCCGGTGCTCTCGGCTTCATGCCCCTTGAGATGCCTGAGTCGGTGCTCGTGAGCTTTCATGGAGAGTTGAAGGCGGGGGTTACCCTGCGCGATGTCGTCAACGCGATCCCTTACTTCGCGATTCAACGTGGTCTGTTGACGGTGGCGAAGAAGAACAAGAAGAACGTCTTCAACGGTCGGATCCTCGAGATGGAAGGGTTGCCCGAGCTCAAGGTTGAGCAGGCCTTCGAGCTGACCGATGCCTCGGCGGAACGCTCCGCGGCGGCGGCGACCATCGCCCTCGCTCCCGAGACGGTCACCGAGTATCTACGCAGCAACGTCGCCTTGCTCAACTCCTTGATCCGCGATGGCTATGCGGATGAGGGGATTCTTCGGGAGCGCATCGATGCCATGGAGCAGTGGTTGGCCAATCCGATGCTGTTGACTCGGGACGACAGCGCGGAGTATGCCGAACGACTGGATATCGATCTGGGTGAGATCACTGAGCCCATTTTGGCCTGCCCCAATGACCCGGACGACGTTCGCCTTCTCAGTGAGGTCGCAGGTCGTGAAATTGATGAGGTGTTCATCGGTTCGTGCATGGTCAACATAGGTCATTTCCGCGCTGCCGCTCGGATGCTTGATGGTCAAGAGAAGACTGCGGCGAAGCTGTGGATCGCCCCGCCCTCCCGGATGGATCGCGATCAGCTCGAGGAAGAGGGGACCCTGCGCGTGTTTGAGAGGGTCGGCGCTCGGATAGAAATCCCTGGCTGCTCGTTGTGCATGGGTAACCAGGCACGTGTGGAGGACAAGGCCACGGTCTTCTCGACCTCTACCCGTAACTTCGATAATCGGATGGGTACTGGTGCCCAGGTCTTCCTCGGCAGCGCTGAACTTGCGGCTTTATGTGCTTTGATCGGTCGCATCCCAACACCAGAAGAGTACTTCGCGGCTTGCGAGGCCCATTTGCACGGGCATGAGCCACAGATCTATCGCTACCTGAATTTCGACCAGATCCCACGATACGCAAGCTGACCCAGAGCGCAGCTCTGAAGGCGCGTGAGGTGAGCTCTCAACGGTGCGTTTCTCGCTCTCTTCGAGCGTTTCGTCGTCAGAAAGTTTCGGGAAAGCGCGCCGCGATCTGGGCTCAGCTCATTCAGCTTGCGGTCGTATTCGGATCGGCCGCATCTGCGAGCTCTTCGCGCACGAGGCTCTGTACGAGTTTTCCGTCCGCGGAGCCCTGCACGCGGGGCATGACGAGCTTCATCACCGTGCCCATCTGACGCGGTGAGGTCGCTCCCGACGCGATGATTGCTTCGCGCACGATCTCACGTACTTCGTTTTCCTCGAGGCGGCGGGGAAGGTAGGTCTTCACGACGTCGAGCTCGGCTTGCTCGGCTACGGCGCGTTCCTCGCGGCCTCCAGAGCGGTAGGCCTCGATGGCCTCGCGTAGCTGCTTGGCGTGGCGAGTGAGGGCTTTTAGGGCCTCTCCGTCCTCGATCTGATAGTCGGCGCCGTGCTTCGTGCGCAGGGTGAGCTCGGCTTCTTGCAACCGCGCACGGATCATCCTCAGCGCCGCGAGACGCTGCTTGTTACCTTTCTTGAGCGCGGTCTTCATGTCGGTTCGGATCGTCTCGTTGATAGACATGTAATTCTCCTGCCTGCGGGTCCCTGCGACCCGTCGTGTCATCATGGGAAGGCGTCCTCTGCTGCTCCAGGATAGTCCTGCTCTGGCTGTCGACTCAATGTCCAGGGTTTCGTCATTGTGAGGTTGTACTCATGCGGGCTTCCTCGTTCCGGAGTGATCCGAGCGGGCGCAGCACGGCGCGCACCGGCGAGGCGTCGAAGCCGGCAAGGCGCAGTGGAAGCGCGATGAGTTCGTAACACCCTTCGGCCACGGCATCGAGCACGAGCCCCTCAAGGATCGCCATGCCAGCTGCCAGGCAGCCAAGGTGCGCCGGGAAGGTCGTCGCGTTGGCCGGGTCAACACTCGGCGTGTCAAGGCCGACGAGGCATACGCCCTGATGGGATAGCGCGTCGATCGTTTCGGCAGCGATCGCTGCGAAGGGTGCTTGCGGGTTGCCGTGATAGCTGCTTGTCGCGAAGAGCACCCGAGGCGCCTCGATCGTCCGTGGGAGCATCTCCGGGGTGAGCAGCGCGTCACCTTCTAGAGGGCGACGGAGGAGCTGGCAAGGGCCTAGATAGCGGGTTAAATCCACGGCATCGATTCCCTCCCGTCCGGCCCCGAAGTGACAGGGAGCGTCCGCATGAGCGCCGATGTGGACCGTCGTCCGGAGGGTCGACACCGTGCAAGGATCGCCTTTTTCTCGAGAGCTGAGAAGCTCTCGGCCTAGCGGTGTGTCCGTAGGCCAGACTGGCGTCGCGGGAGAGATAAGGGGTGAGATGTCGTAGATCATGCTGAACCATCCGTGTCGTGAGGAGCAAATAACATCCTGCGATGCGCTTTACTGGGCATTTGATGGGCAAGCATAGCGGATCGTGGCAGGATCAGAGTGAGACCGTCGCGTCGTGTTGCTCAAGGTGCAGCGCGTCATGTCCCGCCGGAGTGGGGCTGGCAACCCGGTATGATCGACGGCATGCACCACAGGTGGCGCCCAGATGGGCGCGTCCTTGGCAAGAGGAAAGGCGGAACAGATGGACTATCG
>CAYSMT010000162.1:0-6478 GCA_964432135.1 uncultured Acidobacteriota bacterium | reverse complement strand
CGGAGCAAGTCGAAGGCGCATCGCGGCGGACGAGAATCTCCTTACACTCCTGGCAGTACCAGGCCGGGATCCGATGACCCCACCAGAGCTGACGCGAAACACACCAATCCTGAATATTTTCAAGCCAGTGGTAGTAGGTCTTCTCCCAGGATTCGGGAACGAAGCGGATCCGCCCCTCCCTGAGCGCCGCCATCGCAGGAGCCGCCAGCGGTTCCATCTTGAGAAACCATTGTGTCGAGAGCCGCGCTTCGACGATACAGCCACTACGCTGGCAGCGTCCCGGTGCATAGAGATGCTTCTTGCGCCCTCGAAACAACCCGCGTTCCTCAAGCGCATGTTTGACGGATTCTCGAGCCTCGAAGCGATCTTGACCCGCAAAAGGCCCCCCGTTTTCGTTGAGCCGGGCATCCTCGGTGAGGATGTTGATCATGTCAAGCCCATGCCGCCGCCCACACTCGAAGTCGTTGAAGTCGTGAGCAGGCGTGATCTTCACAGCTCCGGTCCCCGTCGCAGGATCGGCAAGGATCGGATCGGCGATAATCGGGATCTGGCGCTCGGGAAAGAAGGGATGGATCACTCGCTTCCCGATGACCGCCTGCCAGCGCTCGTCGTCGGGATGCACGGCAACTGCGGTATCGCCGAGCATCGTCTCCGGGCGGGTCGTCGCCACAACGATCTCGCCTCCTCCTTCAATCGGGTAGGCGAACGACCACATCTCGCCCTCCTCGGGCTCATCGCGATCCACCTCGAGATCTGAAAGAGACGTTCGCAGCGCCGGGCTCCAGTTGATCAGACGCGTTCCTCGGTAGATCAGCCCTTCCTCATGCAGGCGAACGAAGGTCTCGCGCACGGCCTTCGAGAAACCCTCATCGAGGGTAAAGCGCTCGCGGGACCAGTCGCACGAGCATCCCATGCGCCGCAGCATGTCAACGATTCGCTGGCGATAGTGGTCTTTCCAGCTCCAGACCTCCTTCAAAAACTCTTCGCGACCCATATCAAGGCGATTCTTGCCTTGCTTGGCGAGCTCTCGTTCAACGACCATCTGCGTCGCAATGCCGGCGTGGTCCGAGCCGGGGTTCCACAGCGCATCGAAACCGCTCATCCGGTGCCAGCGCGTCACGATATCCTGCAATGTGTAATCGAAAGCGTGGCCTATGTGCAGGGCACCTGTAACGTTTGGCGGTGGGATGACGAGCGAGAAGCGCGGTGTTCCCCTCCCCGGGCCGCTTTGAAACACGCCCGACTCAGCCCACATCTTGCCGATGCGAGACTCGTAAGTCTCCGGTCGAAACGCCTTTTCGAGCTTCATCGCTTGCTTTCTCCTGCGTCATCTCCGGGGCGCGCGGTCGCCTCGCGAAGCAGCCGTTCGAGGAGATCAGGAAGAATCTCCCACGCGATTTCGCGCACGATATCTGGCGCGATGCGCTCGAGAGTGCGCTGGATTTCCTCACGCAAGATCTGTTCACCCGCCTTCACGCCGGCGAAAGAGCCCGCGACAGGACCGAGGTCGAAGTCCTCGTCACCCGGCAACGGCGCTGGGTCCACCCACTCCTCCTGCGAGTCGCTGTCCTCGCACTCACCGGAAAGCGCCCGCTCCTCCTCGGCGCTGATGCTGGAGGTGACCGGTTGCGGCGCCGTGACAGCAAGCCCGAGAACCTCCTCCTGTCCCTCCGCAGAGGGAAGCTCAGCAGGATCCGACTCTCCGAAAGGATCGAAGGGTCCATCCGGGTCATCGACCCCTTTCTCCGGATCGGACGAATCATCTGGCGCGTCCGTCCTGATCTTGACGGGTGAAGTGCTTCCCTCCACCGAACGGACCACATCGATCTTGCGCGCTGGCGGATGCTGACCGAAAACCTTCTCCGCCACCGCCAGGAGCTCCGCCTCATCGAAGGGTTTGGACAGATGCCCGATGGCGCCACAACTTTCTGCACGCTCCTCGTCGAAGGGCTCGAAGGCTCCGCTGAGGAGGATGACCGGGAGCCCGCCCGTCGCAGCGTCCTTGGCCAAGGTCTCCGCAACCTCATAGCCTGTCATTCCCGGCATCAGCACGTCGACAAAAGCCAGATCGAAGGATTCCTCGCGCACGGCCTCGAGTGCCGATGCACCGTCGACGGCTGGGACGACCCGCACGTCGCTCGACGCGAAGCAATGTTCGACAATACGGCGAATCGTCGAGCTATCGTCTGCGATGAGGATCGTTCGTCGCATCGTCAACCTGACCCCCAAACCCGACCGACTCACGGAGCCGTCTGCTGCTCCCGTAGAGCAACACGCTTCGAACGCCGGAGGTTGAAAACTCGGAAAACCCGGAACTTAGCACCCACCCCCGGGGGTGTCAAAAGCGAAACCCGGAGGAGCCGCACAGGCCACCTCCGGGTCTTGGAAAGATCGAGTCGGTCTTTACGGTGAGTTTACTCGACGACTTCTTGCTCCGGGAGTCTTCGAATCGAAGGCGTTCCCTTACGTCGATCGGCAAGGTGAGCTGTCTTGTCCTTGCGCAGTTGGCGCGCCAACAGATCAACGGCCTCATTGATCGCAGCGAAGAGGTCTTCGTCCCGCACTTCAGCCGTGTGGGGCCCCCCTTTTCCCCGCGCGACGATACTGACCATTTTCCAATGCTTCTCTTCCTCGAGAGTGACGTTTAGATCGAGCGTCTCCACCAGCCTGCCTAGCTTCCGGATCTTTTCCTCCGCGTGTGCCCTGATCTTCGGAGTCAACTCCATGTGACGACCCGTGAGCTTGATGGTCATCCTCTTCCTCCTGGGGAGCGCTGCGCGCGCCCGCCGGCAAGCACAGTCCAACTCAACCCAGATCGGGCCGCTGGCTGCGCGAAGTGAAGTTGGTGACAAGCGCCCGCTCGGCGAGGATCATCGCGCTCGCTTTCTCTGAGTGGACGAAGGGATGCGCAATTCGTCGCGATACTTGGCGACGGTGCGTCGAGCGATCTGAAGGCCATCGAGGCGCAGCGCCTCGGCAATAGCCTGGTCGCTGTAAGGTTTCTTCGGATTCTCCTCCTCGACGAGCTTGCGAATCGTCTCCTTGACGGAAAGAGAGGAAACCGACTCGCCACCACGCGATGCGAGGCCGCTGTGAAAGAAAAAACGCATTTCGAACAGACCGCGCGGTGTATGCATGTACTTCTGATTCACGACCCGCGAGACCGTCGATTCGTGCATCTCGATGTCTTCGGCAACATCACGCAGTACGAGCGGACGAATGGCCTCAATGCCGTTGTCAAGGAAGGCCCGCTGATACTTCACGATGCTGTTGGCAACTTTGTAGATCGTCCTCTGGCGCTCCTCGAGCGAGCGGATGAGCCGGAACGCCGCCTTGACCTTGTCTTTCACGAAAGTTTTCGTGCCCGCATCTTCTTCACCGCCTTCCTTCATCGCCCTGAGCATCTGGCGGTAAGCCGGCGAGATACGCAAGCGTGGAAGCCCATCCTCGTTGAGCAGGACGCGGTAGTCATCACCATCTTTGATGACGTAGACATCCGGCGTGATGTAGGTCGTGGTCTGCGGGTTATACTTTTCTCCCGGCCGCGGGTCGAGATGACGGATGACCTCGAGGATCGTGTCGAGCTCCTCCGGAGTCAGGCCGAGCGCCTTTTCGATGTCTGCGTAGCGCTTCTTCTGCAATGCTTCGAGCTGCTCACGCACGACAAGCGCCGCGACCGACTCTCCCAAACCCGAGACGTGCAGCTGAATCAGCAAGCACTCTTTCAGGTCAAAGCTCGCCACACCCACCGGGTCGAAGCGCTGAATCTGGGCACGCACGCTCTCGATCTGCTCGACACTCCACTCCGTGCCCTCGGGAGCGAGCTCGGCAATCTCCTCGAGACTGGCCTCGAGATAGCCTCGCTCATCGAGATTGCCGATGATCGCCTCGCCGATGAGCCGGGGCGTATCGCCGACGATACTCATCTCAAGCTGCCAGGTCAGATGGCTCGAGAGCTGATCCGTCGAGCGGAGGACCTGCTCGATCGACGGCAGGTCGTCGACGCTTCTGAATTCGCGCATCCCGCGCATCGGCTGATAACTGTCTTCGAGATCGCGGAAGTATGAGGCGTAGTCGAAGTCTTCCGCCTGCCGCTCGCCCTCATCCCCGGTCGTAACTTCCCTCACCTTGGTGGCGTCGAGCGCCCGCGCATCGCCCGCAGCGCCTTCGGCGGAAGTCGCAGGCATCTCTGTCGTCGTGCCGGCCTCTTCGAGCGCCGGATTGTCGACGAGTTCCTGGGAGATCTCCTCCTGCAGGTCGAGTTTGTTCAACTGGAGCAGCTTGATCGCCTGCTGCAACTGCGGAGTAATGATGAGCTTCTGGCGCAGACCGACGACAAGTTTTTGAACGAGCTGTGGCATGTCGCTCCATTGACCTGACGGGTTGCTGATCCTCTGAGCGCCGCGGGCTCCAGCCCGCATCCGACCGACTGAAAAAGCTACTTCAGCCGGAAGGATTCACCAAGGTAAATCGCCCGAACCTCCGGGTCAGACGCCAATTCTGACGGGGACCCGCTCCTGAATATTCTCCCTTCACTAATGATAAATGCGCGGTCCGTTATTTGCAATGTCTCCTGGACGTTGTGATCCGTAATGAGGACGCCGATCTCTTGTCCCGAAAGGCCCTTGACGATCCCTTGAATGTCCGCGACGGCAATCGGATCGATGCCTGCAAAAGGCTCGTCGAGGAGGAGGAAACGGGGCCTAAGCGCCATGGCCCGGGCGATCTCGCAGCGCCGCCGCTCGCCTCCGGAGAGCAAGTAGGCGGGACGATCCGCCACACCATCGAGGCCGAACTGATTCAGCAGACGCAGGGTCGACTCCTGGATCTCCCGATCATCCCGTCCGAGCGCCTCGAGCACGAGTTCAATGTTGCCACGCACGGTCAACCCACGAAATACGCTGGCCTCTTGAGGGAGATACGCGATTCCCTCGAGAGCACGCTGATGAAGCGGCATTCCGGTCAGCGCATGATCGCCCATGCGGATCTCCCCGCCATCGGGTTTGAGCAGGCCGACAATCATCGAGAAGGTCGTCGTTTTCCCCGCGCCGTTGGGCCCGAGCAAGCCAACGACCTCCCCCGGCCGCACCTCGAGGGTGACATCATCAACAACACGCTGCTTTCGATAGGCCTTCACCAACCCACGCGCGACGAGCGCTCCCGCGTCGCCACGACGCGGCCTCCGCGCGTCGCTTCCTTGATCCTGCTCTGCCTTCATCGCCCGCCGCCTTCCTTCGCCTTCGCCTCATCGTCGTCATGCGTGCCATCCGGAGACCGCGCCATCCCCCTGTCTTGGAAGACGGAACGCCCCCCCCCAGCCTCTGTTGTCACGGACTCGTTCGCCAAATCGTAGCGGATGATCGCGGCCGAAAAGTCACGCCCGCCAGCGAGACGTAGACCCGCGGGCCTTTTCTCTCCGCTGAGCGTGATGCGTCCCTTCTCTCCGCCAAGCCATGAGAGACGGTCGCCCTGTCCCGTCGCCCGGCGTGCGGCCTCATCGAAGACAAGCGAGACCGATCCCAGAGCCTCGAGACTCTCGATGCCCTGCTCTCCGGCAGCGCGCTCGATGACGATGCTCTCCGCGCGAATGCGTGTGCCGGGCCTCTCAAAATGCGCCTTCCCGCGCACCGTGACAATACGCTGGCGCGCATCGTACTCAAGGGCCGCCCCACGCAACCTGACCGTACGCTGTCTCGTCGTACCCTTCCCAATCTCAACGCGCAACGAAACGCGGCCCTCCGCGAGCAGCCGTTGTTCTTGCTGCAGCAGGCGCATTCGATGCGCACTGAGAATCGTCGACCCTTGCCAAGCATGTGCCGACCCGTCAAAGAGGATCTCGCTTCGTTTGCTCTGCGGCAGGTAGACCCGCTCGGCAGTGACTCGCACGGGATCGCTACCCTGGAACAGAGCGTGCTTCCCCCGGTCCATCGATGCAATCTCGGTCACGGTCTCGCCCTCGCCAATGAGCACGCGCTCACGCCGCAACAAGACCAAACGACGCGCCTCGACGAGGTCTTCGCCTTGCCAGGCGCGGGCCGGTGTGCCGCTGAGGATGATGCGGTTGCCGTCGGATGCGGCCCAGTGGAACTGCTCAGCCCGGGCGACCCTTTCTCCAGGCGCTTCCAGGCGCAATTCCTCTCGTCCGATGATGGTCTTGATCGCACCATCCGGGCTGCGACGCAGGTCGAGATAACGTCCCTGTAGCTTCCCGGACCGCTCGGAGCCCCCGCCTTGCTCAAACCAGGACAACTCGAAACCGGGGCCCCCCTGAATCATCCAGTCTCCGTCGAGCTGCGGCTCGAGCCGCCAAGCGGAGGCTTTCAGCTCGAGCGTGCGCGTGCCGGAGGCGGTGGGTTGGCGGAGCACCGTCGTGCTCGGACCGCCCAGCCACACGAGATCCGGCTCACCGCCGGAGGGGCGTAGCCCTTCAACCTCAAGCGTCACGGCTCCGAGCTGCCACTCGTTTCCCGGCACCCCA
>CAYSMT010000161.1:0-6479 GCA_964432135.1 uncultured Acidobacteriota bacterium | reverse complement strand
GGCGCTGGATGGGAAAAGCGCGAAAAGCGCACCGTTGAGGGCTCACCTCACAAGCGACGCACATCCCGCTCACGATATGCGCCGTATTTTCGCCCAAAGATGTCGCCATGATAGATAAAAGTGCCCGCCTCCTTGTCGCAACAAGCTGCGACAAGGAGGCGGGCACGACAACGCGAAAGAGGGCTCTTCTAGCGCTTCTTCAGGGGAGCCGAAGGCATGACCCCGCCCGCGAGAAGCTGAGCCAGGGTTGTCTCGTCCGTGCCGGACTCGATGGCGAGGAAGTCCTCCTCGGGCTCTTCTTCCTCACGAACCGGTATCGGGATCTCGTAACCCCGATAGGTCTCGGCGCCCGTACCCGCAGGGACGAGGCGACCCATGATGACGTTCTCTTTCAGACCGCGCAGCGTGTCGACAGCCCCGTTGATCGCGGCCTCCGTCAGCACCCGAGTCGTCTCCTGGAAGCTCGCGGCCGAAACGAAGGAGTCGGTCGACAAGCTCGCCTTGGTGATGCCCAGCAGCAACGGACGCCCCATGGCCGGCTCACCACCCTCGGTAACGACGCGTTCATTCTCTTCGCGGAAACGGAAACGATCGACCTTCTCCTCGAGCACGAACTCGGTATCGCCCACCTCCTCGATCTTCACCCAGCGCATCATTTGCCGAACGATCGTCTCGATGTGCTTGTCGTTGATATCCACGCCCTGGAGCCGGTAGACCTCCTGGATCTCACTGACGAGGTACTCGTGCAGCGCCGTCTCACCGAGCACGGCGAGAATGTCGTGAGGGTTCTTGGGGCCATCCATCAAAGCATCGCCAGCGCGCACCTCTTCACCCTCTCGCGGGCTGATGTGCTTGCCCTTGGGAATCTTGTAGGCGCGGGTTTCGCCCTCGGGGCTCGTCACATGAATCACACGCTGACCACGCTCGATGCTGCCATACTCGACTCTGCCGTCAATCTCGGAGACCACCGCGGGCTCCTTCGGCTCGCGAGCTTCGAAGAGCTCGACGATGCGTGGCAAGCCACCGGTGATGTCCTTGGTCTTGGTGGTCTCTCGCGGAATTTTGACCAGAATATCTCCCGGGAAAACGGACTGGCCCTCCTCAACCATCAAGATCGAGCGCAACGGCAACGAGTATTCGCGCAGTCTTTCCTTGCCCTTCTTGATCACGATCTTCGGCTGCAGCGTGTCATCCTTGGCTGCAATGATCGTCTTCTGTACGAAACCCGTAACTTCGTCCTGCTCCTCATTGACCGTCACGCCCTCGACAACATCCTCGAAGGCAACCTGCCCTTCCTCCTCGGTAAGAATCGTGAAGGAGTATGGATCCCACTCGAGCAGGCGGCTGCCAGGGGAAACGACCTCGCCATCTTCGACCTTGATCACCGCGCCGTAGGCCACGGCATGGCGCTCGAGCTCGCGTTCTTTCGGATCGTGAATCAGCAGGTTTCCCGTGCGATTCATAGCGACAAAGTCCCCGTCTTTGTTCTTGACGGTCTTGATGCCCAGGAACTTGACAGAACCTTCGTTCTTCGCGTCGGCCTGAGAGGCCTCACCACGTGCCTGCGCCGTTCCACCAATGTGGAAGGTACGCATCGTGAGCTGCGTGCCGGGCTCACCAATCGATTGCGCCGCAAGCACGCCAACAGCCTGACCGAGCTCGACCTTCTTCCCGGTCGAGAGATCGCGGCCGTAGCACAGACGGCAGACGCCCCGAGACGACTCGCAAGTCAGGACACTACGGATCTTGACCGACTCGATACCAGCAAGCTGAATTTTCTGCGCCAGATCGTCATCGATACCTTCATTCGCATCGACGATGATCTCACCCGTCGTCGGATCAGCCACCGGATCGAGAGCCACGCGACCAATCAGCCGGTCCCGCAACGACTCGATCACTTCGCCGCCTTCGACGATCGAACGCACGCTGATCCCGTCAATGGTCTCGCAGTCTTCTTCATTGACGATCACATCCTGAGCAACATCGACCAAGCGACGCGTCAGATAACCCGAATCGGCGGTCTTCAGCGCCGTATCAGCCAGGCCCTTGCGGGCACCGTGAGTCGAGATGAAGTACTGCGCCACCGTGAGCCCCTCGCGGAAGTTCGCGGTGATCGGCGTCTCGATGATCTCACCCGAAGGCTTGGCCATCAGCCCTCGCATTCCAGCAAGCTGACGCATCTGCTGCTTGCTGCCACGGGCACCCGAGTCCGCCATCATGTAGACCGGGTTGAAGTCCGCCGTCGGGTGGTCATCCGTCGACTTCATGCGCTCGAACATCGCCTCGGCGACCCGATCTGTCACATCCGACCAGATGGCAACGACCTTGTTGTAGCGCTCACCATTAGTGATTGCGCCATCAAGGTACTGCTGCTGCACTTCAATCTGCTGAGCCTGAGCATCTTCGACGAGCTGCGCCTTCTCGTCCGGAATTTCCATGTCATCGATACCAATCGACACACCGGCCTTGGTCGCGTAAAGAAAGCCGAGATCCTTGAGATGGTCGACCATGAGGACAGTCTTGTCGTTTCCGAAGCGCAACGAGCAGTAATTGACCAGCTCCTGCAGCCCGTTCTTCTTTAGCAAGCCGTTGACGTAGGGGAAGGCATCCGGCAGCTCCATGTTGAAGATCACCCGGCCAACGGTCGTACTGATCAGCATGTTATCGGCCTGCTGAATCGGCGCGCGGACGACATCCTGATCATCGTAGAGCGTCGTCAGGTCCATCAGCTCACCGCTATAGCGCAGGCGAATCGGCGTCAGCAGCTCGACATCGCCTGCCTCGAGCGCAAGCAGTACTTCATCCATCGTACCGAAAACTCGGCCTTCACCCTTGCGCCCCTTACGCGACTTGGTCAGGTAGTAGATCCCCAGCACCATATCCTGGGTCGGCACGACGATCGGCTTGCCGCTCGCGGGCTTGAGCAGGTTACGCGTCGAGAGCATCAACACATGCGCTTCAGCCTGAGCTCGAGTCGACAGAGGCAGATGCACGGCCATCTGGTCACCGTCGAAATCAGCGTTGAAAGCGGTGCAGACCAGCGGATGAATCTGCAGGGCCTTGCCACCGACGAGGATCGGCTCGAAAGCTTGGATACCCAAACGGTGCAGGGTCGGCGCGCGGTTGAGCATCACCGGATGGCTCTGGATGACCTCTTCGAGAATATCCCAGACCTCCGGACGCTCGAGCTCGACCATCTCCTTGGCGGCCTTGATCGTCGAAACGATGCCGCGTTCCTCGAGCTTGTTGTAGATGAAAGGCTTGAACAGCTCGAGCGCCATCTTCTTCGGCAAGCCGCACTGGTGCAGCCTCAGCTCCGGACCGACCACGATCACCGAGCGGCCCGAGTAGTCGACGCGCTTGCCGAGCAGGTTCTGCCGGAAACGCCCTTGCTTGCCCTTGAGCGCATCTGAAAGCGATTTGAGCTGACGATTCTGCGTGCTACGTAGCACGCGCCCCCGACGCCCATTATCCATCAGCGCGTCAACGGCCTCTTGGAGCATGCGCTTCTCATTGCGCACGATCACGTCTGGCGCACGCAAGTCGAGCAATTTCTTCAAACGATTATTGCGGTTGATCACGCGGCGGTAGAGATCGTTCAAATCCGAGGTCGCGAAGCGCCCTCCCTCGAGCGGAACCAGTGGCCGCAGCTCTGGTGGGATGACCGGAATCACGTCGAGAATCATCCACTCCGGCTTGTTGCCGCTACGCCGGAAGGCATCGACAACCTTGAGCCTCTTCGCGAGCTTCTGCCGCTTCTGAATCGAGGTTTCGATCTTCATCTGGGCACGCAGCGTCTCGGCAAGACTCTCGATCTCCACTCTTGCGAGCAGGGTCTTGATCGCCTCGGCACCCATCAACGCCTCGAAGCTCCCGGGGCCATACTCCTCGCGCAGCTCGCGATACTCCTCCTCGGTGACGAGCTGCCCCTCTTCGAGCTCGGTGCTGCCCGGATCGATGACCGTGTAGGCCTCGAAGTAAAGCACGCGCTCGAGCTCTCGTTTGGAGATGTCCAGGAGGTGCCCGATCCGGCTCGGAAGCTGGTGAAAGAACCACACGTGCGAGACGGGCGAGGCAAGCTCGATATGACCCATCCGCTCGCGTCGCACCTTGGACTGGGTCACCTCAACGCCGCATTTGTCACAGACGACGCCACGATGCTTCATCCGTTTGAATTTACCGCACAGGCACTCCCAATCGGTGACCGGCCCGAAGATCCGCGCACAGAACAAACCATCGCGTTCAGGCTTGAAGGTGCGGTAGTTGATCGTTTCCGGCTTAGTCACCTCACCGTGAGACCACGAACGGATCTTCTCCGGCGAAGCGAGCGAAATCCGGATCGCCGTGAAGTCGTTGATCGTACGCGCCCGGTCGAAAAACAGTGAGCTCTTGCTCAAGGCCGCCTCCTGCCAGGATGACTCCCGGCCCGCGTGGATCCTCTCCCCACTCTCAACGAGTATGAGAGAGCGTTGATCATTCCTCTTCTTCCGCCTGGTCCGTCATCAGCTCAACATCAAGGCACAGAGCCTGCAGCTCCTTGACCAAGACGTTGAATGACTCCGGTAGCCCCGGCTCGACCCAACCCTGCCCCTTGACGATGGCCTCGTAGATCTTTGTTCGGCCGTAGACATCGTCCGACTTGCATGTGAGCAGTTCCTGAAGGACATGTGCGGCACCGTAGGCCTCGAGTGCCCAAACTTCCATCTCGCCGAAGCGCTGGCCGCCGAACTGCGCCTTTCCACCCAGCGGTTGCTGGGTGATCAGGGAGTACGGGCCAATCGACCGAGCATGAATCTTGTCGTCAACGAGATGGGACAGCTTCAACAGGTAGATGTAGCCGACGGTGACCTTCTGATCGAAACGTTCGCCGGTCATTCCATCGTAGAGGTAGGTCTTACCATCGGCAGGCAACCCCGCCCTGTCGAGGTAGGCCTTGATATCCACCTCATGCGCCCCGTCGAAAACCGGCGTCGCGAAGTGCATTCCAAGCACACTTCCAGCCCAACCGAGATGCGTCTCGAGTACCTGGCCGACGTTCATTCGGCTCGGCACACCGAGAGGATTGAGCACGACATCCACCGGCCGGCCATCCGGCATGTAAGGCATGTCCTCAATCGGAAGGATACGAGCGATGACGCCCTTATTCCCGTGGCGCCCGGCCATCTTGTCCCCGACCGAAAGCTTACGCTTCATCGCGATAAAGACTTTGACCAGCTTGATCACACCGGGCGCGAGCTCATCACCCTTGTCCAGCGCCTCAATCCGCTCGCGGTGGAACTTCTCGAGCAACTGAATCTTCTTACGCGTGCGGTCCTCGATGCGGCGAATGGCCTCGAGGGTCGTGCGCTTCTTGGGCATCACATCGAGGCGCATCAGATCTTCGGTCGCCAACTCGCGGATGATCCTGCGTGTCAGCACCGTGCCCTCGGTAAGAACCTCACGCATACCGTCGAGCGAGACCAGCGTCGAACGCAGCGGCTCGCCTTCGAGCAGATCCGCGATCAGCTTGCGATTCTCCTCGTTGATGATGCGAATCTCGTCGTTGAGGTTCTTCTCCCAACGCTGGATCTGCTCCTGCTCGATCGCGCGATGCCGCAAATCCTTCTGCACGCCCTTACGAGAAAAGACGCGCACATCGACGATAATGCCGTCAATGCCCGGCGAGGCCGTCAGACTCGCATCCCGGACGTCGCCCGACTTCTCGCCGAAGATCGCGCGCAGCAGCTTCTCTTCCGGCGTGAGCTGAGTCTCACCCTTGGGCGTGACCTTACCAACGAGGATATCCCCCGGCTTGACGTGCGCGCCGATGCGGATGATGCCGCTCTCGTCGAGATCCTTGAGGAACTCCTCGGAAACGTTGGGAATATCCCGCGTGATTTCCTCGGGACCGAGCTTGGTATCCCGAGCCTCGACTTCAAACTCCTCAATGTGAATCGAGGTGTAGGCATCCTCACGAACCAGACGCTGACTGACGAGGATCGCGTCCTCAAAGTTATAGCCGCGCCAAGGCATGAAGGCGACGAGCACATTGCGTCCGAGCGCCAAGTCACCTTGCTCGGTGCACGGGCCGTCGGCAAGTACCTGCCCGGAACGAACCCGCTCACCCTGCCGGACCAGCGGTTTCTGGTTGATGCAGGTGTTCTGATTGGAGCGACGGAACTTCACCAGAGAGTAGACATCCGCCCCGAAGTCGTCGACACCCTCCTCTCCAGTCACGCGGACGATGATGCGGGTCGCGTCGATCTTATCCACGATACCTGAGCGGCGACAAACAACGACCGCCCCGGAATCTCGGGCCGTGGTGCTTTCCATTCCCGTGCCCACAAGCGGCGCCTCGGGCCGCAAGAGCGGCACCGCCTGACGCTGCATGTTCGCGCCCATCAAGGCTCGGTTGGCATCGTCGTTTTCCAGGAAAGGAACCAGTGCCGCAGCCACCGACACGAGTTCAATAGGCGAGACATCGATGAAGACGATCTCAA
>CAYSMT010000160.1:0-6489 GCA_964432135.1 uncultured Acidobacteriota bacterium | reverse complement strand
ACGCGCCGCGGCGGCGTTGACCCGAAACACTCGCAGCTCCGTCACCGGCTTCCCAAGAAAATCCCTGACGGTCGAACCCGTGAGGAGCACCGGCTCACTGTTACGCGGTGGCGAGGAGCTTTCCCGTCCCGGCGCCACTGGCGGCGACCCCGCAAAGGAAAAGAATGAAAACAAAAGAATTAGCGAAGCGAATCGCGGGAGATAGCGCAAGAGAACTCTCCATCTACTCCCCCGTCAGACCGGGCAGAACCACAACATGTGGCCCCGAGGCACCCCGGCATTATCCCCGCAAATCTACGGTGATTTTGCCGGCCTGCTAACAAAATCTCGTGAATCACTCTCGGGAGAAGGAGGGAAAAGCGTTGTCAACGCAGAAAACGGTCGGGCGTGCCGGGCGCGGGCAATGGATCCCCGCATACACCTCCCGCACGGTCTCCGTTTTCGGCGGAGCAGAGAAGACCGTCTCCAGCCAACTGGCGTAGGGACCTCGTCGCCTACTCGGCACGACGAAACACGCAGCTCACGACGGTCTTGTCGTTGCCCCCCATGCTAATCATCAGACCGTAGGGACGCCTCTCGTTCAAGGCCACTTGACACTCGCCTGCGGTCCCGGTGAGCTGCTTGAGCAGATCGACAGCCATGCGTACGCCGGAACCGCCGGTCGGATGCCCCCAGCCCACGAGCCCACCCGTCGTATTGAAGGGGGTCTCTCCGTCGCGACGCGTGTAACCCGCCGCCACGTAGGCCGCTCCCTCACCGTGCGCCGCGAGGCCGACAGCCTCGACAGCGAGGATCCCGGTGATCGTGAAGCAGTCGTGAATATCGAACACACCGACCTGATCGACACCGATCCCCGCCATGGCGAGAGCTTTGGACACGGCATCCTGACTCGTATCGAGCACCGTCTGATCCTCCGGAGGTGCCGTGAGATCACCAACCGCATGACCGATGCCGACAAGTTCGATCGCATCGGACTTCTTCTTGCCCGTCCTAGCAAGTCCCTCTTCCGAAACGACGAGGATGCCGGCGGCCGCGTCGGAAACCTTGGAGCAGTCGAGCACGTTGATGTGCTCGCAGAAACCGCGAGGATTCGGCTTCATGCCCTGGTGGCTCGCAAAGGGGTCCTTATCCCGATTGTGATACTCCTGCGCCGTCGGGCAGCTCCGTGCGTTGAGAATCGCCTGCTCGTACCAGCGCCCCATCGCCTCCCAAGTCAGTTGTTCACCGAAATGCTCTTTGTAGGCACCCGCCCGATCGGAGAACTTGGCGGGAAAGAAATAGGCGTGCCCATTCTTGCGCTCCGAGGCGTAATGCCCAGCACCGGCGAGGATATCCGCGCCGTAGATCGCCTTGACGGTATTCTGAACTTCAACGCCGAGTGCGAGGACCGCATCGGATTTCTCCGCGAGGACACTCGTCACTCCGGTCGCGAGGGCGAGCCCCCCCGAACAACAAGCTCCTTCAACTCGGGTCGAAGGCTTGAAGCGCAGCGAGGGATCAACAAGGGCCAACATGGCACCAAGGTGACCCTGGCGATTGAAGCGTTCGGCCATGAAGTTGCCGATGACGCCTTCGTCGACAAGTTCGGGGCCGGGAAGCTGGGCCATGACGCCCTTGCCGGCCTCGGATATATAGTGCTCGAGACCCGGACGCGGCTTCTTGGGGTGAAACTCTTTGCGTCCTGTCCCGAGAGAGGTTGTGTACGCACCGCAGACGAAGTAAACGGGCTTGCGAATC
This sequence comes from uncultured Acidobacteriota bacterium, assembly GCA_964432135.1. GTDB lineage: Bacteria > Acidobacteriota > Polarisedimenticolia > J045 > J045 > JANTFM01. The sequence continues at coordinate 4,752 of CAYSMT010000160.1, read as the reverse complement.
TTCTTCATGGGTTGCTCCTCGTCTCGTCTCAGCGGCAGAAGTCGTTGATCGGACCATAAAGGTGGTAGAAACCGGAGGTCAGTACACCATTGACCCCCTCCGCGTCATAGGCCACACCGCCGTCAACGAGAGCCTGACCGATCTGTCGCGAGCGCTCGAGATACGCCACCGCCATGTTTGCGCCCTCGTTCGACATCTCCGCGAGCGCCGCAAAGTGAGCCGTGAGAGCCTCGTTTTGGTCGGGTGCTCGCAGTAACGCCTTCCAAGGCCGGAAGCCCTCCGGCAAGGCGCCGAGCCAAGTGTCGACCTCGGCACTCCATCCTTCGCCGTCAACCGAGAGGTACTCCTTCTTCTCGAGGTCGTAGACCGCGGTGACGCGCCCCTTCTCATAGGTGAAGAAGCCAGGTTTTTGCGCCCCGCTCGCATACTGACCTCCGAGAACACCGAGACTGACGAAACGATCGATCACCGTATCCGCGAGGGCTTCATCGAGATGCCGATCCATAACGTCCTGGATGAACTTGAAGACGTCGATCCCGACATAATCGATGAGCTGGAAGATCCCCATCGGACGCAACAACCAGTCCTGACTGACACGGTTGACCGCGTAGAACGCTTTGGGCCAGCCGAGCTCCGCGGAGAGATCGGCGGCAACCCGCAGCCCGTGCAGACCATCACGAATGAAATGGCCATTGCCGATGAATCCCGCGACATCGTGGGAAGGGATCAACTTCTTGCGCAGGCGCTTGCCGATCTCGGCTGCCACCTCGGCGAGCTCTTCGATCGTGCTCTCGGCACGGATGATCTCGACGAGCTTCTGGACAGGCGGCGGATTATAGAAGTGGAAGCCGATGATGCGGCCGTCGAGCCCCGCTTGGGAATCTATCAGGCCAATGGGGACTGAGGAGGTGTTGGTGAAGAAGAAAGCGTCGGGGCAAAGCTCCTTGAGCTGTTTGTAGACCATCGTTTTGATGTCTATCTTCTCGACGATCGCTTCGAAGACCAGCTTCGATCCCTTGACCGCGCTGATATCGGTCGTCGGCCAGACCATCTGCTCCACCCTGCGGGTGAAGTCCTCGATGATCTCACCGTTCTCGACGAGCTCCGGGCGATCGGCGTAGAGCGCACGCAGGCCGACAGCCTGTTTCTCGGCCGCCTTGAGAGCCTGAATGCGAACGTATTCCTGCAAGCCGCGTAACGCCTTCGGATCGAGGTCCATCGCTATGAGGCGAAAGGTCTTGTCCCGGTTCTCCGGCAGCATCGATACGCGCACCATCTCCTGTGCGAGGAGCAGTGTGATGCCGCTGCCCATCTTCCCTGCCGCACCGACGACGGAGACGAGTTCCAGCCTTTGGTTGAGATCCATCGCTAACCTCCTGATCTAGGGCGCCCGCTGGGGGGGAGACTCGGAGTGGTCGTTCTCTCGAGCCGTGCGGAAGGGTGATTATCCGGTCAAGACGCCTGCGCCACAACAGCCGCCGCTGCTCGTTCAGGAGCGCGTCACCGCCGGAGAGATCTCCGAGCCTGGCCCGCCACAAAGCCTGCGGTGCTCCTCGAGCGCAAAACGATCCGTCATGCCCGCAATGTAGTCGCAGACCGAACGCTGCAACCCCTGATTCTGCCACCGCTTGGCAAAGGAGTCGGGCAGCTTCGCCCGGCCCGAAACGTAAGCCCCGAAGAGATCCGCGAGGACATCCGCGTAGAAAACCCGTGTCGCGTTGATCCGTGGATGGCGATAGAGCGCTCGGCGCAAGTACTCCTTGAGACAGCGATTCTCTCGAGCCAGCTCGCTGGAAAGCCCGACGAGCCAGCCCTCCTGGGCTCGCAGCTCATCGACGGATCGCAGCCCGAGCCCCTCGAGGCGCGTGCGGGTCGTGGAGACGAGATCGCTAACCATCCTGTCAATCATTCTCCGCAACGCGATCTTGACCCACATCCAACAGTTCTCGGCTGGCCATTCCTTCGCCGCATCTTCGTAGGGCGTGCCGAAGATCGGTACCTCCGCCACGAGTGAAGCGAGATCGAGCAGGCCTGATTCGAGGCCGTCATCGATGTCGTGATGGTTGTAGGCGATCTCGTCGACGAGGTCGATCATCTGCGCTTCGAGCGGCGGATTCTCGGTCGGCCTGTACTCGCTCGCCTCGGGAAAGTGCTCGAGAGCCGGCATGCCTGAATGTTTGGCGATGCCCTCGCGTACCTCCCAGCTCAGGTTCAAGCCCGGAAAGTCCGGATAGCGTTTCTCGAGCAGCTCGACAATGCGCAAGCCCTGTCGGTTGTGGTTAAAGCCTCCGTGGGACACCATCAAAGGACCAAGAACCTCCTCGCCAAGGTGGCCGAAGGGGGTGTGGCCCAGGTCGTGTGAGAGCGCGAGGGATTCGGTGAGATCCTCGTTGAGCCCGAGGGCCCGCGCGACCGTCCGTGCGATTTGTGCCACCTCGATCGAGTGCGTCAGGCGCGTGCGGTAGTGGTCGCCCTCGTGGTTGACGAAGACCTGAGTTTTGTACTCGAGCCTGCGAAAAGCTCTACAGTGGATGATGCGATCTCGATCACGCGCATAGAGGGAGCGGTAAGGGTGCTCTGTCTCGACGTGTCGGCGGCCACGGCTGGCGCGCTCCTCCTGAGCCCAGGGCGCCGGTCCCGAGTGCTCCAACCTCCCCGTGTCTCGTTCTGGAGGCACCTGTTTTCCTCCTCGACCACCGCGCAGGCACTCATCACCCTCCCAAGGTAGACCCTACCCCGCCTGAATCATGCCCACGCAGGCTTACTTCTTCTGAAACCACTTCGCGTTGATCTCGATGTAGTCCGACCATTTGTCGGGGACGTACTCCTCCTCGAAGATCGCCTCGACCGGACATTCCGGCTCGCAAGCACCGCAATCGATGCACAGATCGGGGTCGATGTAGAGCTGCTCTTCCTTATCAAACTCGGGCGACTCCTTAGTCGGATGGATCGCATCGACAGGACACACGTCGACACAGGCGCAGTCCTTGGTCGTTCTACAAGGCGCGCAGATAACATAAGGCATGAAGCTTCATCTCCTCTCCGAAGCGGGCGTCAAGCATCCCGAAGCGTCGTCTTTGACGAGACTGCCGGAAATCAGCTTTCTTCGCCACGTGCGAGCCGGTAGCGCAGAAAGATCTCGTCTCCTACCCGCTCCATCTCGACAAGACGAAGGCGGAGACGATGCGCCAGCGGCCACCCTTCACCATCGACCAAAGTAGGCGCTGCCCGGCCACCGATCAGCGTTGGGCAGAGAGTCACCCGGATCTCATCAAGCAACTCCCTGTCGAGTAAAGAAGCGATGAGCCCGCCTCCACCTTCGACGAGAACGCTCCGATACCCGCGCCGCCCCAACTCCTCAAACAAGAGGGGGAGAGCGACCTCTCCCTCTCCGCAACGAAGGACCTCTAGTGCGCCATGCTCCACCGCGCCGGCGAGCGGCGCCAGGGCCGACGCCGGTAGCTCCTGCGGCAGCACGAGCAAGCGCGCATGCGCGGGTTCGCGCAGGAAACGTGCCCGCGCCGGAATGTTTCCACTGCGGCTAACGACGACGACGGCGAGCTCTTCGGCCCGTCCTGCCGCACGACGCTCCCGGCGCCGAGAGGGATCGCGAATGCGCAACGGAGGATCCTCGACCCGGATCGTTCCGGCTCCAACGATCAGGACGTCGGCCTCGGTGCGAAAGGCGTCGAGGCGATCGCGGTCATAGCGCGACGAAAAACCACCGCCCTCACGCAGGAAGGAATCGATTTTGCCGTCGAGACTGACCGCCAAGTTCGCGAAAACGTGGACGCGCGTACGTGAGCTTTCACGAGACATGAACAACTCCTACCGCGTGCATGAGGGGCATAACTCCGCCAGCGCGCACTCGGTGCAACGAGGCCCTCGCGCCGAGCAGACCCGGCGTCCATGCCAAATGAGCGCGTGGCTCGTAAAACCCCAGTCCTCCTCGGGTAGCAGCGCAGTGAGTTCTTGCTCCACCTTGCCCGGGTCTTGCTGCTGGCTCAGGCCGAGGCGGCGCGCGAGCCGGCCGACATGTGTGTCCACAGCAAGCGCCGGTACACCAAAAGCCGTGCTCAGCACGACGCTGGCTGTCTTGCGGCCAACCCCAGGCAGGGACTCGAGTGCCTCGCGCTCTCGAGGTACCTTGGCACCGAAGTGCTCCACGAGACACCGAGCCGAGCCGACGATCGACCGTGCCTTGTTCCGAAACAGGCCGAGGCGAGAGATGAGTCCCTCGACCCGGGCAGTATCGGCCTCGGCAAGGCTCACAGCATCTGGGTAGAGGTGAAACAAGCCGGGAGCCACCTGGTTAACGGCCTTGTCCGTCGTCTGAGCCGAGAGGATGGTCGCGATCAGCAACTGGAAAGGATTCTCGTGCCGCAGCTCACATTCCGCATCGGGATAGAGATCCCGGAGGCGAGATACGATCTCCCGCGCCTGACAACGCCCTGCGCGTAACCGCGTCGTCCTCTTTTTCATCCGATCGTCATCTCATTTTCCTGTCGCAGGCACCCGCCGCGCAGAGACCCTATCACCGCTCTCACCTCCCCCTCAGATCGGTCGCCTCAAGAACATTCAGAAACGGAGCGGGCATCATGAGGCTGCGACGCACCCAGGGCAACGCGTCGTGCATTCGCGCGACCTCCCCTGAATGCCGCGATGCGGCGCCGAGCGCGAAGTGGCAACCCGCTGCCAAAGCTTGCCGGCACAACCGCTCAGGAAGATCGAGGCGCAACGGATGCAGATTGA
>CAYSMT010000159.1:0-6508 GCA_964432135.1 uncultured Acidobacteriota bacterium | reverse complement strand
CGCCACAACAGCTCCCGGAACGCGTGACCACCATCGGCGACCACGGAAAGCTCCCTTGGCCTGGAGGAGGACGCATCCCGCTGCGGTGTGTCGTCGGCGACCAGCAAGCCGCCTACGTCGGGGCCGCCGGCGTCCATGGTCACCGCCTCGTTCTCAACCTCGGCACCGCCGCTTTTGTGATGCGCCGGGCAGGAAGCCACGAGAAGGCGCCCGCGCCCTGCCGGCGTGCACCGCTGTGGAGCTCGCCGCGCTGCCCTGTGCCGGAGCTCTTCCTGCTCGAACACGCGATCATCGCGAGTGACGCGGAGGAGAAAGCGTCGCGCGCTCTCGATCAGGACGCCTACCGGCGCGAGGACGCGAGACGCGTCGCCCTTGGTGATCCCCGCTTGCGCGACTTCCTGAATGAGATCAATTCCGCCGTCTCCGCCCTTGCGAGCGCCCGAGACCGATCCGTCCTCATCGCAGGAGGTGTCATCAACAGCCCGCAGCTCCTCCGCCGCCTCGTCAGTGAGCTGCGTGTTCCCGCCGTCGTCGCCCGGGAGGCCGAGCTGACGCTGCTCGGCGCCGCCCGCCTCGCTGCAGCGGGGCAGGGCGTGCGCTGGGCTGTTCCCGAAGCGGGAGGCGTCCGGGAAGACCGCCGGCTCTGGCTCTGACAACCCGCCGGGAGCGCATCGTGTACACTAGTGGCGCGAGAGCGGAGAGGAGGCAAGGGAGCATGACGCGCCCACATCCGAAGAGCCGGCGCGTGCCGGATGACCCCCCCCCAGAGCTGAGCTACCGTGCCGTGACCCTCCCCTCGGGAACGCTGCTTCCGATCGAAGTCCGTCTCGGCCGGCGACTGCTCCGGACTCTTCCACCGGATAGCGACGAGGGGCGGTTGCTTCTGTCCGAGGGCCTCGTCGACATCGTGCCTTCTCAGGCTCCCTTCTCGGATTCTTGGCCCGCGATCCCGGCCCCCGAGATCGAGCATTGACACCTTCGCCGCTCGAACAGAGACCTGCGCTCCAACAGATAAGATCTTGCGCAGGTGCTAGAACAACTCCCGAACGGCGCGGAGCCGAAATCTACGGGAGAATCGCCCATGGCAGCGGCGTTCAACCGGCCGCGGCCAGAAAATCAGTGGTGCGCGTCTGGATGTACTCGAGCAACACCTCCCGACCTTGACGCGAGAGCTCCCAGGTCCTGTCCAAGCGCTCGTAACGCACAAGCTGGCCGCCTTTCACCTCAACGAGCACAACGGTGCGCACCGGCATCTCGAAGTCCTTGGCGTAGTGCCGATTCTCCACCAACTCGATGTTCACCGGAGCCCAGACGAGCCGTCCGTCCGCGATCTCGGCCGAGAAATCGTGTTCCAGCACCTCGTGGGCGCTGGTCTCGATCAGGCGACAACTCTTGCAGCGGGTCATGCCGTGAAAGTAAAACACCACGACGCGATCTCCCCGCCCTGGGATCTCACTTGTTCCGCGCCCAGGCGTGAGAGCCTGATAGCCGAGCAGGATGACGCTCGCAAGGACGAACAGGCCGACCAGAAGCGCCACGATGGCCTTGGGGCTCATGGCGTCACCTCACTCCCTTCGCTTGGGTCCCCAGCATAGAAGCTTCCCATGCGGGAGGGAAACCCGTCCGTCCTACATGCTCACGCCGAGAATGACGGCGACGATAACCGCGAGGATCGCAAGCGGGCAGATGTAGCGGATCAGCACACCCCACAGCTTGCCGAGGGGCATCGGTCCACCAGCGCGAGAGATCTCGGCCAGAGCCTGTCCCACGCCCCACTTCCACCCGACAAAGAGGGCGATCAAGAGCGCGCCGATGCTCAGCGCGTACTTGCCGAAGATCACGCTCTGCGCCCCGAGGAAGCTCCGTGTTCCGAGCACGCGAAAGAAAAAGCCGTCCTCGGAAATCGGGAGACTCCAACTGACCGCCGAAGGGATCGCCAGCAAAAAGCAGGCGGCCGTCACGACCCAGGTTGCCTTTTCCCGTCCCCAGCGCCGCTCGTCGACGAAGTAGGCGACGACGACCTCGAGCAGGCTGACAGTGGAGGTCAGGGCCGCAATGCCCAGCAGAACGTAGAACGCGACCGCGAAGAGCTGTCCCGCCGGCAGATCACCGAAGATCGTCGGGAGTACTTTGAACACGAGCCCCGTGCCATCGGTGACCATGTCGGCACCCCCCTTGGCGAAGAGCGCTGGGAAGATGATCATGCCAGCGAGAATGGCAATCATCGTGTCGAAGAAAGCAACGGATACCGCCGCACCCGGAAGCCGGTCCGCCGGGCTGACGTAGGAGCCGTAAGTGATCATCGCGCCCATACCGAGGCTCAGGCTGAAGAAGGCCTGCCCGAGAGCACTCGCGCAGACCTCGATGCTCAACTTGGACAAGTCCGGCTTGAAAATGAAGGCAAGCCCCGCCTCCGCGCCGGGCAAGGTAACCGAGCGAATCGCCAGCGCGATGAGCAGAAAAAAGAAGATCGGCATCAGAATTTTCGAACAGCGTTCGATGCCTCCTTGAATTCCACCACGCACTACGAGGGCGGTGAGCAGCAGAAAGACCCCCGTCAGCCCGAGCGAAACGGGCACGTCCGCGACAAGGCCATCAAAAACTGCGGCGCTTTGCAGACTGTTGAGAGAGGTTGCGAAATGCCCGGCGAGAGCCTTGCCCAGATAGCCGAGAACCCAGCCTGCGACGACACTGTAGAAGGCGAGGATTGCGAAGCCCGTCAGAACGCCGAGGCCCCCGACCGCGAACCACGTGCTGCGCGGCGCGAGGGCCTTAAAGGCGCTCACGGGGCTCCGCTGGGACGCGCGCCCGATGGCCAGCTCCGCGAAAAGCACCGGCACGCACAACACGGTGACGCAGACGAGATAGACGAGGATGAAAGCCGCACCGCCGTTTTCTCCCGCCGTGTAGGGAAAACGCCAAATGTTGCCCAGCCCGATGGCCGAGCCGGCCGCAGCGAGCACGAAGCCAAGCCGCGTTCCAAAGCCCCCGCGTTGATGTCCTTTGACGACCACGCCCACTCCTTGCAAGATCACGCGCGGGAGAGACTCTCCAACCCGGCATGCAGAAGAAAGCCAACTCGTACAGGATTATCCGTCAGGCGAGTCGACTCGATCAAGACCCGCCGATCTCGCAGTAGCGTACCTGCTCGAGGGTGACCAGGCCGCTCTCGATGACCCCCTCGAGATAGGGTAGAAAGGCCTCGATCTTTTTCTGCGTATCGACAATCTCCAGGACAAGTGGCAGGTCCTGGGACAAGCGCAGGATCTTGGCGCTGTGCAGCTCCTGCCGAACACCGAAGCCGAGCATGCCGCGAAGAACCGTCGTGCCTGCGAGCCCCTGCTCGAGAGCGGCGTGAGCGATCCATTCGTAGAGCGGACGACCATCGTGCTGATCGCTCTCGGCGAGGAAAATTCTCAACAGACGGCCGCTTTTCATCTCCATCGCTACCCCTCCACCAGCGCATGGGCCGGCTCAGCGCACGAAGGCCATACCCAACCAGGCGGCCAGCAGGCCGAGTAGGACCTGCAGGCCGACGTTCCCGAGGGCCGCCCCTGCCTGACCGGCGCGAAAAAGCTGCAGGGTCTCGTAGCCGAAGCTCGAGAAGGTCGTGAATCCGCCGAGAACACCAAGCATCAGAAAGGTGCGGGTCTCGCTGTTGAACAGACCGCGCTGCTCGGAAAGACCCCCGAGCAACCCGATGACGAAACAACCGATCAGGTTCACGACAAGAGTGCCCCAAGGAAAACGTGCCGCCGGCACGAGACGATGCACCGCACCAGAGATCAGGTACCGACCGGCGGAACCACAGAAGCCGCCAAAACCTGCAAGGATCCAATGGGGCATCATTCGGCCCGGCGCGTAGCGAGATGACCGGCGGCATCGAGCACCCGCACGGTGATCGGCCCGGCACCCTCGACATGCGTCCGGAAGGTCTCCCGAGAGCTGTCAGCGATGCCATCAACGGGCGCCAGGGTAACCCAGTACCCGTCAGGAGTGAGAACCTCCGCCTTGGCGATACGTCCTCCGATATCCTCCGCTGTTAGCTCGAGGTTGCGGCCTTGTTTTGCGCGGGACACCTTCAACGTTGTGATGCGTGGCGCCCGATGGTCGATCTTCACCGCTGGAGAAAGCTCGCTCGCTTGGCGCGCCTCGCCCCGCAGATTCGATCGTGTGTCATCCGCCGTCACCCGGAAGCGATAGACACCATCTTCGAGACGACGCGAGTCGAAGGAGAAGAAGTTCCGCTCGAGGCCTTCGGCCAGGAGTTCCCAGCTCTCGCAACGGCCACCGCGATCCCGGCAGGTCGAGATGCTGTAAACCAGGGCATCGCCATCCGGATCAGAAGCGTGCCAGCTCACGCTCAGTGCCCCGGGCTCGTAGAGCTTCTTCGCTCGCCATGCGCGACTCTTTCCCTTGATAGCCTGTTCCACCTCGGCGGCCTGAGGCACGGGAACGACGGGCACGTCCCCTGCGGTCATCGCGGGAGGTGGAAGCGCGCGGAAGGCAACGCCGGGTGGCGCGATGAGGAGCTCATCGACTCGAGGAGCGCGATTGAGCGGCCGATACCAAGCATCAACGCCGCTGACGAGGATCTCCTGGGCCTTCTCTCCACGCATCTCGACCCGTAGCTGGAGGAAGCGGGCCTCGGGGACGCCAAGCTGTCCCCCGCCCTCTCCCGGAGGACCGGCAGCACCGGCGACCTCGTGCCAAGGGCTCCATGCGTCTCCGGGCTCCGAGGTGTTGCCGCTACGGGCCAACAACTGGACGGCGGCAGTGGCAGCACGTGTTGTCGTGACGTGAACGCGACCGAAACGAGAGCGGCTCTTGGTGTCGAGAATATCCGAGGTCCAGCGTGCGAGCGGTGTGCGCTCCGCAGTATAGACCGTCAGCGCGGGCGGATTGCTTGCAGCAGCGAGCACCTTGCCATGGGAGACATCGAGGGCACTGATGGACCGTGAACGCGGGCTCTCATCCCACCAACCATCACGCCCCTGGTTATCGATCAACCAGATGCGAGCAGGCGAGGCCGTCGCCATCAACAAGCCGCGGCCCGATAACCATGCAAGATCGAGCGGTGTCTGTTTCTTGTCCGACCAGAACTCGCGGGCCTGCCCGTCGCCGTCAAGGCGCAGCAATGCTCCACCGCCCACCGGCAATGCCGCACGCCGGGAAGACTTATCCCTCGAAGAGCTCCTTTTCTTCGCCTCGCCGGCATCTCCGGCACTGGCACGCACCGTGATCGTCGTCACGGCATGGGCCTTCTTTTCCTCCTGTCGGGGCCGCTCCCCGGTTCCGCCGGATTCTGCCTTGCCAGGCGCCCCGGCCAGAGCCGCCCAAAGTGTACCGGCACCATCGCTGGCCAGATCGACAACCTCGGTCCGCTTGGAATCCCACAGCACGAAGGCCTCACCGGGAGCCGTGATCTCGACGATCCAGCCCGAACCGGCCGTGCCCGCGACGACCTTTCCCCCACGCAAGCCGAGACAGCGGACGTGAGGATCCCGCGTTTCCCAGAGCGTGACGCTCTTCTTGCTGCGCGGATCGATTTTCACGACACGACCTGGCAGCCCCGTGGCCACGACCAGCTCGCCGCTCGGCAGGGCGAGCAAATCCCAAATGTACTCGGCGGTCGGACGGAAGATCTCTTCCGCCTCACCGCCGGAGAGATCGAGACGGAAGACGGCGCCGCCGGGGCCCGTCGCCGCATAGACAGCGCCCCGCGCTCCCCGCGCGAGCGCAAACACCTCGCCCTGCCCCGCCAGGGCCAACGGCCGCGGCTTCGCTTCCGGCCCGTCGATGATGAACACACCGGCACTCTCGCCGGCCGCGACGAGGGTGTGCCCATCGACGAGCAGCGCATCCCAAATCAGGGCCGATTCGGGTGCGACGAGCTCCACACGCTCCGGGCCCGGTATCAACCCGCCTCCAGGCGTGGCGATGGTCTGCTCGAAGCTGCCGGCAAGGAAAGTGCGACCCTCGCGAGTCCAGGTCTCGGTCGTCACAGCGAAAACCAAAGGAGACGGAACAAAGGCGAGCGCTAGAGCACTGGCCAGGGCGAAGCGGGAAAGGATAACTCTCATCGAAGAGACTCCGAAATCGTGATCTTGGCTTTCGCGAGGCCCTCGAGGGTACGCGAAAGCTCGTGGGTCCGATGCGCGAGGGTGAGCCAGCGAGAGCGAAACAGTTTGTCGCCGCCGGGGCGCGAACGCAGCAGGATATGAGCTGTCCCGGGCAGGGCGGGGTACTCCCGCCCTCGAGCGACGATGCCCTCCGCCGGCAGAGCGAGGGCCAGCTCTAGGGTCGTATCACTCGCCTGAGTCGAGAGCGCAGTGAGGTAGCCTGAAGCCTCCCGAGCCGAGCGCAAGCGTGCCTTGCGCAAGCTGCCGAATTCTCCCGCAAGCCGCGCCGAGGATCCCGCGAAGATGGTGTACTTCCCCGGCAGAAGATCCTTGGGCAGCTCCAGCTCGAGACTTTCCGTCTTCTGGATACCTCGCGAAGAAAGATA
>CAYSMT010000158.1:0-6509 GCA_964432135.1 uncultured Acidobacteriota bacterium | reverse complement strand
CTCGGAGAGCATGCCGCCCTGCAGCTCGTCGGGATCCCGGAGGAAGATGTAGGTTGGGACCTGTATGCCTAGGGCCTGGAGGATCTGGTAGACCTCCGGCTCGAGGAGCTGACTGCGGCCGGTGGCGGCCGCGTCCGCAAGAACCTTGTCGATCTTTTCGATCTGCTCGGGAGACAGTGTCTGGGACATCGGGATCTGGCCCTTTTGAGCGCATGATACGTCGGGTGGGAGGGCACAGCTTAACCCGATTTCTCGGCCCCCGCCCCGCCCTCCCCGAGGACTGCACCCGGCGGAGCCCGAAGCCCGGCGGGACGGGAGCGGAGAAGCTCACTTGGGTTTACCGAGCACCTCGGCAAAGAGCTCGTCGTTCATCTCGCGACCCTCGGCGATGGCCTGGCGGTAGCGGATGAAGTCGATGGTATCTGTCCCGGTGATCTTACGCGTATTGAAGGCGGTGAAGCCGAGGAAGGCCTCGTTTGACATATTCGCCGCAAGCCAATGGCGGTTCGGCAGCTTCATCAGGTCCCAGAAGAACTTCTTCTTCGAGCGGATGCCGTCGATCGACTTCATCAGGCAGCCGGGGAAAAGGTTCGTCAAACGCCAGACGACCTTCTGAAGCTCCGCATCGAGCAGAGAGAAGTCAATCTCGCCGCTCTTGAGCAGCGCCTTGGCCTCCCGCGCCGCGTCGCCGGTCTTGAACTCGCCGTAGACGACCTCTCCGTCGTCGATGTAGCGATCGGTGATCACGAGGGGATTGGCCACAAACTCGCCATCGAGCTTGAGCACGCGCCGCACGGCCGTGATCAGCCCCTTGGTCTTCATCTTGTAGGCGCTCCACATCTCACAGGACACGCAGTTCCACATCGCGTCCTCGATCGAGAGCATCCATGGTAAAAAATCCGTCGAACCGCCATCCGGCGCAGAGCCGTGCTTGGGCCCCGCTTGGCCGAAGATGGCCAGGTCGGAAGCAAGGGTGAAGTCGCAGGCCATCCCGATCTCCTGACCACCGGCGACACGCATGCCGTTGACCCGACAGATCGTCGGCTTCTTGCAGTTCAGGATGCCGTCAACCATCCCGTTGAAGATATCCATGTACTCGCCGTACTCGTTGTTGCGACGGGAGTAGTACTCGGCGTACTCCTTTGTGTTACCGCCCGTGCAGAAGGCGCGGTCCCCGACGGCAGTAAAAACGACGGCGACGACGCTACGGTCTGCCGAGGCTTGGTGGAAGCCGGCCGTGACCCCTTTGGCCATCTCCGTCGTGTACGAGTTGAACTGTGCCGCGTTGTTCAGGGTGACCCAGGCGGTGTAGAGGCCCTCGATGACCTCGCCTTCGGGCCCAGTGAGCGGCCGCTTTTCGTAAAGGGTGCTCGGCGCTTGATCGCCGAAGTGCTCGTCACCGAAGAGCCGGTGGTCCTTGATCTGGTCGTCGCGGGGAATCCAATCGAGAGACATCGCTATTCTCCTCGTTGCCATGTCGGATACCGCTACATCGATTCCAGGATCAGCGAGATGCCCTGACCGCCCCCGATGCACATGGTGACCAGCCCGTACGTCTCGCCCTTGCGTCGCAGCGCGTAGGCGCAGGTCAGGGTCAGCACGGCGCCGGTGGCGCCGAGGGGATGTCCGAGGGCGATCGCGTTGCCCATCGGGTTCACCTTCTCAGGGTCGATCCCCATCTTCTCGAAGTCGCGGATACAGGCCAGCGCCTGAGGAGCGAAGGCCTCGTTGAGCTCGATGTGGTCGATCTGCTGGCCTTCGAGCCCTGCGCTGGCGAGCGCACGGCGCACGGCAGGCACCGGCCCCCAGCCCATGATCTGCGGATCGCAGGCGGCGACTCCCATCCCAGCCAGGCGCGCCAGCGGCCGTCCGCCTCGCCCCTCGACATCGCCGAGACGACCAATAAGCATCGCCGCCGCCCCGTCCACGACGGCGCTCGCGTTACCTGCGGTGATGATGCCACCTTGCTCGAAGGCCGCGCGAAGACGCGCCATCTTCGCCAGGCTGATCGTGTCCATGATATGGGTGTCGTAGCGCAGATCGACCGGATCCTCGGCTCCATCAACGACAACCGAGACAGCCTCGATCTCCTCGTCAAAATGGCCGGCATCGCGCGCGGCCTTGGCGAGGGTATGGGAGCGGTAGCCGAAAGCGTCAGCCTCCTCCCTCGTAATGCCAAAACGTCGGCCAAGCTCCTCCGCCGTGTTCGCCATCGAGAGCTGCGCCCCGGGGTCGTACAAGCCCATCAGCAGGGAGTCCTGCAGATGAATACCGGAGGGAAGACCTTTGACGTCGATCGGGCCGTACTTCTGCACGGTCTCACCCACCTTGCGACCACGGTAGTTATACAAGCAGAAGGGGTACTGCATGCTCTCGGCACCACCGACGACTGTCAGGGGCCGGCCATGATCGTGGCGCACACCGGCGAGCATCATCTCTGCACCCACCGCCACCGCCTCGGCACCGCTGCCGCAGATCCGGGCCACGGTCAGCGCAGGGACGTCATCACCAAGACCACCGCGCCACCGCATTCCCTGGGCGCCATAGATCGCGTCGCGCTGGGCGTGAGAGGCCATACCCATCACGACGTGCCCGACGCTGCCCTTGTCGACACCGCTGCGCTCGAGGGTCGCGGCGATAGCCATCCCGCCAAGCTGGGTCGTACTGAAGCGGGAGAAGAGCCCCGGCTCCTGATTGCGAATCAGGATGTCCGCGCGGGGCAGCCGGCGGCCGCCGTCGAGAATGACGATCGTCTTGTCCTTGCTCATGCTCTCGTCCGCCTATTCGTTCATGAAGGTCGCCGGAACCCGGGGACCGTTCTGGATGAAGTTCGTCATGCCGATGTCGTAATCGATCGTGCGCTTGCAGCGGGCGAAGCCCTCCGCCTCGACCTCCAAACCCTCGGCAAGGGAACGCGTCAGACCGCGACGCAACACCTCGACCAGTATCGCGTCGATCGCCAGCGAACGATGCTCGATCTCGACTTTCGGCAGAACCGCAGGCAAGTCGAGCGCCGTCTCGTCAACGGCCGCGAGCTGGATCCGCCCCGCGAGATGCTCACCAATCAACGCCTTGGCCGCGGCGACGGGATCGTCGGCCGGCTCACCCTGAGCCCAGCCCCATGCGCAGGCGGTCTTGGCGTCGATCGGCGTGCCCTTGCGCAGCATTCCGAAGGCGCGCTCGAAACCCACCAAGCGCGGCAGACGCTGTGTCCCACCATAGCCGGGAATGATGCCCAGGTTGACCTCGGGCTGACCGAGCATCAAGGCCTTGCCGACGACCCGCGCGTGACAGGCCATCGACAGCTCACTGCCTCCCCCGAGCACGGGCCCATCCACGGCGGCGACGACGGGTTTGGACAGCGCCGCGATACGCGCAAGAACACGATGGCCGTGACGGCACTTATCCGCCGCCTCCTCGGGGGTCTTCAGTGCCGCCAGCTCCGAGATGTCGGCCCCCGCGAGCGCTCCGTCAAAAGAGCTGAGCACGATGCCGCGCACTGTCTCGTCGGCTTCGAGGCGGGCAAAGGCCGCGTCAAGCTCCTCCATCGTCTCGTGATTCAGCGCACCGAGCACCTCGGGGCGCTGGATACGCACAATGGCGAGACCGTCCTCCTGCTCGATCGAGAGATGCCGGTCGAAAGAAACGAGGCGTCCCGCCGCGATGCTCGGCGGCAACTCGAAGCCCGGGTGCGTCTCGGCATAGGCTGAGCAGATCTCCCGCACCCGCTCTGCGCCGAGTTCCTCAGCGAGATCGAGCAACCCCTTCGAAAAGCCCAGCGCCGTGCGCGTGAGCCAGTTCAGCTCTCGAGCTGAGCAGATCTCGTGGTCAACGACGTAGTAGCTGCGAGCGATCAGCACGGCGAGGATGCGATCGAGAATGATTTTCGCGCGCTCCGGATCGATCTTGGCTTCACGAGGCTTCTTGGGGTCGAGCCAGGGCGTGTTGGCCTGCTCGCTAAAGACCTGCGGCGGCGCGAACCAGGGGCTGCCCGTCGGCGCCTCCTCCATCAGGCGCAGGCATTTAACGTTGAGCAGATTACCTCGGGTCAGGTCCATCACGAGGAAGGGACCGCCGCCGCCGATAGCGTCGTTGACGACGCGATCGATCTGCTCGGGATGCCCCACCCCCTCGGTGAACAAGCGGGCCGCCTCGGCGCAGTAGTTGCAAAAAATATCGTCCGCGGCAAAGCACACGACATCGGCCGTTGGGACGGGCACCTTTCCGAGGGTGCGCAGGACGGCGAGCATTCGCCGGTCCAACTCCTCATCGCCAGAGAGCACGACCTCCATCGGCAGGGAGCGCCAGGCAGGAAAGAAAGGATGATTGACGAAGCAACGCTCGGGATGCATGGCCTTGGCAGCGATCTGGGCCCGCGGCAACCCCGAGGTAGCGAAGCCGATCAGGCCGTCGGCCCGGACGACGCCTTCGAGCTGCGCCAGAATCGCCTGCTTGATCGCGAGCTCCTCGGTGGCTGCCTCCAGGACGTAGTCGCATGCCGCCAGATCGGTCATCTCCATCGTCGGCAGCAGGGAGCTCTCGATCTTCGCGGCGACCTTGGGCTGCAGCTTACCGCGGGCGAGGCCCTTGGCGACGTAGCCGCGAATACGCTCCATTCCCGCATCGAGCGCCTCTTGCTTGATGTCGAGCAGATGGACCGTGCCGCCCTCGCCGCCGGCGAGTGCCGAGACGAAGCCATAGGCCAGATCCGGTCCGATCGAACCCGATCCGATGACACCAATCTTCATCGTCCTCTCCTTGTGGAAGCTCAATACCAACACCTACCGTGGGCGCTCGCGCCACGCCTCGCAAGCGGGTCTTAGCTCCCCCACTCGCGCATTAAATCACGACTCGGTGTGAAGATGCGGGGCCTTGACGCGAGGGCGTCCGATGCTTTCTGATGGAGTGCTCACTTTCCTTCCTTTCGTCCGCCGCATCCGGGAGGCCACCGTGTCTGAGGAACGCAAGCCCAGCATCAAGAAGATCCGCTCGACAGGCGCGATGAAGCGGCTGATGGCTGAGTACTTCGCCGAACTCGATGAAGCCGCGACGACAGGCTCTGCGAAGGTCGCTTGGTGCACCAGTGTCGGCCCGGCTGAGCTCCTACGCTCCTTCGGCTTTCGCGTTTACTTCCCCGAAAACCACGGGGCGCTCCTTGGGGCGAGTCGCATGGCCGCCGAGCTGATACCCGCCGCGAACGCCTTCGGCTACTCGCCGGATATCTGCTCCTATCTCACCTCGGATGTCGGCTCTTTCCTGCAAAAGAAGACCCCCCTGACGCCGGCCTTCGGTATGGCAAGCGTCCCCAAGGCCGATCTGCTGATCTACAATACCAACCAATGCCGCGATGTGCAGGATTGGCTGGCCTTCTACCAACGCGAGTGGCAGGTCCCGATGGCCGGCATCCTGACGCCGCGCTCCCTTGGCGAGATCACCTCGACGCATATCGAGAGCTTGGCCACCCAACACCGAGAACTGATTCCGCTGCTCGAAGAGGTGTCGGGACAGGCCTTCGACATCGACCGCTTACGAGAGGTCGTCGCCTCCTCCTTCCGCTGCACTCAGCTCTGGAAGAAGGTGCTCCGTCTGGCCGAGCATAAGCCTTCCCCGCTGACCTTCTTCGACGGCACGATCCACATGGGGCCCGCCGTCGTGCTGCGCGGAGATCCTCGGGCGGAAACTTACTACGAGACCCTGATCGCCGAGCTCAAGCAACGCACCGCCGAACAACTCGGCGCCGTCGATGGCGAAAGCTACCGCTTCTACTGGGAAGGCATGCCGGTTTGGGGCAAGCTGCGCGACCATGCGGAAACCTTTGCTGAACATCGCGCCTGCGTTGTCGCCTCGACCTACTGCAATAGCTGGATCTTCGACGGCCTTGGCGAACAAGACCCCTTCAAAGGCATGGCCCGGGCCTACAGCGAGATCTTCATCGTCCGCTCCGAGGAGTTTAAAGAAGAGTACCTCGCACGCATGGTGCGCGAGTACGAGATCGACGGCATCGTCTTTCATGACGCAAAGACCTGCCCCAACAACTCCAACAACCGATACGGCCTTCCCGGCCGGGTCCTCGATTCCCTGGACGTACCCCATGTCGTCATCAACGGTGACCTCAACGACCTGAGGATGTACTCCGAGGAGCAGGCGCGCACACAGTTCGAAGCGCTCGTCGAGCAGTTGCACGAGCGAGGCTCCTAGTCCGTGGGGGCGCCTACGAAGATTTTTGCCGGCATGGACGTCGGTGCGTCGGCATCGAAGTTGGTGCTCGTCGATACTGAGGGTGAGGTGCTCGCTCGGGCCCTGCGCCATTCCGGCGTCGACTACGCAGCCACGGCAGAGGCCTGCCTCGCGGAGGCTCTCGAGGCAGCGTGTATCGACGAAGAGCGACTCGGCAGGGCGATCTCCACCGGCTACGGACGCGAGAATGTGCGCTTCGCCCAGAGGCGACGCACGGAAATCCACTGCCATGGCGTCGGCTGTTATCACCTGCTCGGCCAAGCCATGACGAT
>CAYSMT010000157.1:0-6521 GCA_964432135.1 uncultured Acidobacteriota bacterium | reverse complement strand
GCCGGCATGGAGTCAGTCGAGCTTCCATGACGCCTATCAGGCGGGGCTGCGCCACGAACGCGCCAGCGAATGGGTCGCGGCACATGCGGCCTTTCTCGAAGCGGCGCGCCTGCGCCCAGCACCTGCCCGGCGCGTCAAGACCTATGGACTGAACTTCCTCGACCGCTACGATCCCTACCTGCATCTTGCGAGAGCCGAGATCGAGCTTAAGCAGCTTGAAGCAGCGCGCGAGCACCTAGCGATCTCTCGCGAAGCCGGCATTACAGCACAACACAAACTAGATGACCTCAAGCTGCGGTTGCGTGACGCTCTCGAGCATCAGCGCGCCAGCGCCGTGCCACCTCCGGCAAGCAGGAAAATCCCGGAACAACAGGCGGCACAGGCAGATGAGGCGCACGAAACGACGGTGCTCGATCTCGCCTCCGAGCCCCCCGGAGCGGACGTTTTTGTCGACGGCCGCCTCACGGGAATGACTCCCGTTCGGCTTCCGATCGCACCGGGATGGCACCGCCTCGAGCTGCGCCTCGATGGCTTCGAAGATCTGCGTGAAGAGCTCGACATGGACGCCGGACAGACCGACTCGAGGCATTTGAAGCTCGTCAAGCTCCCGGCTGCAGCACAGCCGAAGGCCTCACTCCACGGTACGCCAGCCCCCGTGGCGCAAGCATCTCGGGAGGAAAACACGAAGCTTGAGAAAGGCGTGCGTGCGACGACGAGAGGCTCAAACCCTCCGACCGCTCCAGGACAGAAAAGCCCTCCGGCTTCAACGACCATCTCGGCGAAGGAGGCTCAGCTCACCAAAACCCATCGAGGGCGTGCGCTCCATCCACCGGCCCGTACGAGCCCTCTTCCCGCCGATGTGGCCCAGAATGCCGCTCGTCAAGCGCGGTCCTCGCAGCCGCGCCACGCTCAGCCGGCCGTGACGTCGCCTGCCACCGGGACAACGCTGCGACGCAACGCGCACAAGAAGGTGGACACCGAAAATCTCCGCGCGTTGGAAACACATCGATCCACCACGAAGCCGCGCGACCCGCGCAAGGCATCGGAGATCGGCCTGTGGATCATCGCCACCTTCTTCATGCTGACGCTGATCATCGGTGGTGGTGCATGGCTTCGCTCGCAAAGGAAGAAACTCGTGGCGCGCGGGGAAACCGGCACGGTTGATTTGCGTGCGCAGGTCGGGACGATGCCTGTCAACAAGACGGGATTGACACCCACCCTGCCCTTGCCGGAAGGGGGTGAGGGCACGGTCGCGACCGAGAGAGAGTTCGGTGCCTATGTTCTGCTCGGCATGCTTGGTCGCGGAGGCATGGCGACCACCTTCCGCGCGCGAAGAATCAGAGACCGCGAGATCGTGGCGCTGAAGATTCCCTACGAACACCTCGTCGATGAACGCGAGTTCATCGAGCGTTTCGTACGCGAGGGAGCGCTCGGCGCCACGCTGCACCACCCGAACATCGTCCGCATCCACGAGGCCGGCACAGTAGGCCGGATCCCTTTCATCGTCATGGAGCTGCTCGAAGGCCGTACTCTTGAGCAGCAGCTCAGCGTAGTGACGCGTCTGAGCGTACGTGAAAGTCTCGAGACGGCACGCAGCATCGCACTAGCCCTCGACTACGCGCACCTCAAGGGCGTCATCCACCGCGATCTCAAACCCGAGAACGTGATGCTTCTGAAAGACGGAAGCGTAAAGGTGATGGACTACGGCATCGCGCGTCTGCTCGACCAGCCCTCGATGACAGCCACGCGCTCTTTCCTCGGCACACCGAATTACGCACCCCCAGAGTGCGTCACGCCCCGGCAGATCGATGCGCGCTCCGACTTGTATAGCCTTGGGGTGATCCTCTACCGGATGCTGACCGGCAAGCTCCCCTTCCAGGGAGACAGCCCACTCGAGATCATCGACGCACACCGCCACGCGCGAATGCCTGAACTGCCATCTTCGCTCGAAGCGACCTCGAGGATCCAACACCTCGTTAGTGGGCTCTGTGCCAAGGATAAAGCTGATCGCTTCGCCAACGCGGAGCTATTCCTGCGTGAAATCAACCAGCTGCTCATCCATCTTCCGACCCCACTGACTCCTCGTTGATCCTGGCTCGCGACGCCGCATAGCGCACAGCGGGCACGGCCAGTGCAGCAACGCTCCCTCGAGGGCGTAGACCTCACCATCGCCCGCGCCTAAACTTCTCGGGCTACCGTGTCTGCGGTCGGGAGGGAATCTACTGTGGTTGATCTACTCTTTTTCTGGGGCCCGATCACGCTCGCCGCCGCGCGGAGAGGCGCATCTTTCGAAGATCCGACGACGCAAGCGACCCACAATGAGCTATCGCGAGAGGAAAGGCATCTTTCGTGACGAACACCCTTACTCTCGTGAAAGCACCCGCAGCAGAGGACGCGCCAGAAAACTCAAGGAAGATCACATGAATAACGATAACTCACACCAAGAGCCGCCAGAATGCGACCCCCACTTCCTCAAAATGCTCGAAAAATGGAATCGCGTGCGTCATCCATCGAAGGAACATGAGCTTCTCAAGAGCCTCGCTGGCGAATGGGATGTGCTCCTTCGCTTCCACGCAGGCGATCAGTCATGGGAATCCTCATGCATCGCAAGGAAGGAGCTTATACACGAAGGACGCTTTCTCCTCGAACAACTCACCGGCGAGATCTTCGCCCCCGATGACACGGGCACCATGCGACGAGAACCATATTCCGCCACGCGGCTGCTGGGTTATGACAACTTCAAACGAGGCTATGTCGGCGCGTTCATCGAGAACCAAAACACCTCCTTGCTGACCTTCATCGGCCGTCCCCGTCTCGGCGGCAATGCGAGTGAGATCGACATGTACGGTGAAGCGGACGAAGCGATGCTCGATCTGCACGATGGGACGATGCGTTACACTCTGCGCGTCATGGGTCAAGACGATCATCTGTGGGAGGTCTATGCCCTCGCGGCCGGTCCGAAGACTCGGCTCTTCGATTTCATCTATACGAGATGCTCGCCGCACGGGTGACGGCCGCATCCGTCATCTCGCTGTCGGAGGTGGGTCTTGTAGCCGGGGGAGGTCCTCCACCGGGCTGATTTGCCTCGGAATGACGATAAGAACCCTCCGCGGACAACGCGCCGCCATAACCAGCGTGAGACGGAGTTCTACCCACCAGATACTACAAGCGAGAAAAAGCCTCACGCAGCGCCTCAGGCATCTCTGTCCTCTCGAAGCTCCTCGGCGTTACAGCCACGTGGGCGATCTGGGCCAGAGCCACGAGCTCACCGCTGGAGACTTCCATCATTCGGTAGCCGACGGAGGCCTGAGTTGTCTCGAGGCGTGCGATGACGGGGCCAAGCTCGACCTCGTCGCCGAAACGCAGCGGCCGAAAGTAGTCGAGCTCCGCGTGCTTGACCGGAGCCAACGGCGCTTCCGGTGAAAGCAGGGCCACCAAATCCACACCGGCATCGGCAAGGAAGGCGAAGAGGCCATCGTGAAAGATCTCCAGATAACGCGCAAAGAAGACGATACCGGCAGCATCAACATCCTGGATGCGCACGCGATAACGCCAGCGAAAAAATGGCGGCGGCGCTGCGATGATCTCTTCACGCGTAAATCGGTGAATCGCCATTGTTCAACTCGGCCCTTTCCTGGCGCGAGGCCGTCGACCCTGTGTTCACGACGCCATGCCATTGCGCCGTAGATCCCATTTTATCAGCTCAGTACTGGACCAGCGTTCCCTCCCGCTTGGCCCTTCGGATCGCGATACGCGCACCTATGAGACCGCCGGGCACGAGCACTGCGGAAAAGGCCGCGAGCGCCAACAGATTGGGCGCGAGCTCGCGCAGACTCTCGCCACGCAGTAACGCGCCACGCAGCGCGTTGGTCGCGTAGGAGATTGGGATCAGCTTCGAAATCCAAGCAATCTGGTGAGGCAGCGTCTCCGAGGGAATGAAAACATTGCCGAAGAGCGCACTTGTCGATGAGATCAAAAAGTTGACCGGATTACCCCGCTTGAAGTAGAGCACGAATGCTGCGGAGAGGATCCCGACCCCGGAAATGGAGAGCACCGTCAACAGGACCGCCGCCAAGGCGCCGATCAGGCTCCCCATCTCGAGGCGTACGCCAAATACCAGCACGCCAAAGGTGAGATAGAGGAGCGACTGGATCGTCGCCAGGGTGTAGCTCCAGCTTGCCGAGGAGACGACGAGATTGCCGAGACGCGTCGGCGTGACAAGCAGCGCCTCTAGCGTACCGGTGGTCTGCTCCTGGCGGATCTGCGCCGCATAGGCGTTGAGCGAGACCTCCTGGAAACGCGAAACCATCAGTCCCCCGAGGACCCAAGGGAAGTACTCGAGACCTCCCGTAGCCTCGCTGGTATGAGAACCACCGAGCGCGCGCGCGATGAAAAACCACAAGGTCGACGTGACGAACAGACCGAGCACCTGCAGTACGAAGGCCAGGCGATAGGAACTCTCAACCTGAAAGTCCCGCACGAGGAAGGCCCGCACACAGCGCATGAAATCGATCATGCGTCCTTCCCCATGCCGGCCGGGTCTTGCGCGACGAGGCGATGGAAGGCCTGCTCGAGATCCGGCTCCTCCCGAGCACAAGAGACGAGCTGTCCGCCCTCCTCGTGCAGGCGCCGAACCCACCGGTCAAGCTCCCCTTCGTGCGCGAAATGCACGCGCTCACTGGATGATCGACCCTCGCGCACGGTCTTGAGACGGTAGTCAACACCGCCGAGACCCATCCGACCCAGTTCGGCTGGCGAAGCCGCGGCACGAACCCGTCCCTCGGAAAGAATCACAACCCTCTCGCAAAGCAGTTCAGCCTCACGCAGGTTGTGGGTCGCGATGAGGATCGTCTTACCGTCACGCGCGTGGAGCTGTTCGACGATCCAGCGCCGCAGCCGTTCTGCGGAGACCGGATCGAGCGAGCGCGTCGGCTCATCCATCAAAAGCACGGGAGGATCGGCCAACAGAGCCCGTGCGAAGGCCAGGCGCTGGCGCATTCCGGAGGAGAAATCGCCAAAGCGCCGATCGGCATCACGGGCGAGATCGACCTTATCGAGCAATGCCTCGATGACATCGCTCCGCCTTGCACGCGTCATGCCGTGCAGACGCGCAAAAAAGCCGAGGTTCTCACGTGCGGTCAGGCGCCAGTAGAACGAGCGTTCCTCTCCATGCACCAGGCCGAGTACGCGAGAAAGTCGTGAGCTGCTCACGGGGATGCCCAGCACCTCGGCTCGCCCGCTCTCGGGCAGCACCAACCCGCAGAGGGTCTTGAGTAGCGTCGTCTTGCCGGCGCCGTTCGGGCCGAGCAATCCGAGGATCTCGCCCCTGCGCATCTCGAGCGAGACATCGCTCAGCGCTTGTACACGCTCGGGACGACGAAAGGGGTACCGCAGCAACTCAGCGAAGGGCCTCCGCCGGGGAAAACTTTTCGAGACCTCCTGTACGAAGATCGCCAGCGGCTCCGGCTCACTCGGATGGACATTCACGGTTTGGAAGGGTACCTCGCTTTGCTCTGGTTTTCGATGGCTTGACCACCACCAATGTGCCCTATAGTCTTCCCGCGTCATTTACCCCTCCCGGAGGAAGCCGCGTTGCGACGAGCGGTCGTCGTGATTCCCGCCCGTTGGGCCTCGTCACGCTTCCCAGGGAAAGTTCTCGCTACGATCGGTGGGCGGAGCTTGGTCCAACGTGCTTGTGAGATCGCCCAGACAGCATCGTGCATCACCGATTTCATCGTCGCCACGGATGACGAGCGGGTGCGCACCCACGTCGAGAAGGCGGGCTTCCGCGCACTGATGACATCCGCCGATCATCCGAGCGGTACGGACCGGGTTGCCGAGGCTGCCAGGAGCCTCGAAGCGGAGATCATCATCGGCCTGCAAGCGGATGAGCCTTTCCTCCTCCCCGCAGACATCGATCGCCTCGCCGAGACCCTCGCCGGCGATGATCCTCCCGCACTGGCGACCCTTGCGATCCCCCTACGCCAGACCCGCGACTGGCTCGACCCAAACGTCGTCAAGGTCGTCGTCGATCACGCGGGGAGGGCGCTCTACTTCTCGCGCTCCCCCCTGCCCTACCGCCGAAAAACCTCTGGCACCATGGCCACCCTGCCGGAGGGTCCACCACCGCCCGAAGGCCAGATTCATGTCGGCGTCTACGCCTGGCAACGCGAAGCGCTGCTCGCATTTGCCGCGATGAAGCCGTCACCACTCGAAGGCACCGAAGGGCTCGAACAGCTCCGCGCGCTCGAGGCCGGTTGGGCTATCGCCGTTCTGCCTGCCGCGGGAACGCCCTTCGGCATCGATACCCCCCATGACCTCCAGCGGGCTGAACGCTGGCTGGCCGATCACACCGCTGACCATCATCCCGCGCGTCCCGGCGTGCATAGGACAGAGATTTCATGATCGCTCGATCTCAGACGCGCTATATTTTTGTTACCGGAGGCGTCACCTCCTCTCTGGGCAAGGGACTCGCCGGCGCATCCATCGCCCGGCTGCTCGAGTCCCGGGGCTTCACCGTC
>CAYSMT010000156.1:0-6547 GCA_964432135.1 uncultured Acidobacteriota bacterium | reverse complement strand
CCCCTCGACGCGCCCGAGCACACACGCCTGCGCAGCGGCATGTACATCGGCCGAGTCGGAGACGGAAGCCATCCCAGCGACGGCATCTACATCCTGATGAAGGAAGTCATCGACAACGCTGTTGATGAGTTCATCATGGGTCATGGAAAACGCGTGCTCATCGAGCGCAATGAAAACACGATCACGGTGCGCGATTTCGGCCGTGGCATTCCCCTCGGCAAGCTCGTTGACTGCGTTTCAAAGATCAACACCGGCGGCAAGTACAACGATGATGTCTTCCAATTTTCTGTCGGGCTCAATGGCATTGGCACCAAAGCCGTTAACGCTCTTGCTGAGCGATTTGAAGCCTGTTCCTGGCGCGATGGACGCTTCAAAAGAGCGCTCTTCGCCCGCGGCAAGCTCATCGAAGAGCGCAGCGGCCGTGCCAAAGGAGCGGCCGACGGCACGTTGATCTCCTTCACTCCCGACCCGGAGATCTTCGGCACCTTCGCCTGGAGCGAGGAGTTCATTGAACGCCGTTTGCGCTACTACGCCTACCTCAATACTGGCCTGACGCTCAGTTACAACGACCGTAGCTTCTCGAGCAGAGCCGGTCTACAGGACCTACTCGAGGAAGAGCTTGGCGAGGTCGCCCCGCTCTACGAGATCGTGCATAGCAAAAACGGTCAGCTCGAATTCGCTTTCACGCATACCTCGAACTACGGTGAGAACTACTTCTCCTTCGTCAACGGACAGTTCACCAATGACGGTGGAACACACCAAAGCGCCTTTCGCGAAGGCATCCTTAAGGGGGTCAACGAATTCGCCGGTCGCAGCTTCGCCGGCCCCGACGTCCGTGATGGCCTGATCGGCGTCGTAGCCATCAAGCTTCAGGACCCGGTCTTCGAGAGTCAAACCAAGAACAAGCTCGGTTCGACCGAGGTCCGCACCTGGATCGTAAGCGCCGTCCGCGACGCCGTCGTACTCTGGCTGCACAGCAACGAACGCGCGGCCAAAGCACTTATCGAAAAAGTGCGTGTCAACGAGAAGCTGCGCAAGGAACTCTCGGCAATCAAAAAACAGGCCCGTGAGCGTGCGAAAAAGACGGCCATCCGCATTCCGAAGCTCACGGACTGCAAGATTCATCTCGGGGACAAGAATGCCAAGAGTGACACCTCGAGCATCTTCCTCACCGAAGGGGACTCCGCAGGCGGATCGCTCATCCAGGCCCGCGACGTCGACACTCAAGCCATCTTCACCCTCAAGGGCAAACCGCTGAACTGCCATGGTCTCAAGCGCGACGCGATCTATAAGAACGAAGAGCTCTACAACGTCATGCGCGCGCTCGGCATCGAGAATAGCGTCGACAACCTGCGCTACCGCCGCGTCATCATCGCCACCGATGCCGACGTCGACGGGATGCATATTCGCAACCTACTACTGACCTATTTCCTGCGCTACTTCGAAGAGCTCGTGTTACGCGGTCACCTATACATTCTTGAGACACCGCTTTTCCGCGTGCGCAACACCAAACGGATCAAGTATTGCTTTTCCGAGCTCGAGCGTGATCTCGCGCTCGAGACGATCGCCAAGGCCGAAGTCACGCGATTCAAGGGTCTGGGCGAGATCTCTCCCCGAGAGTTCAAGCAGTTCATCGGCCCCGATATACGTCTAAAGCAGGTTGGTATTCGCTCGATGAGTGAGGTCAGCGAAGCACTGGACTTCTTCATGGGCAAGAACACACCTGCACGGCGAAGCTTCATCGTAGACAACCTCATTACGGACGTCGGCTAAAACAACATGGACAAGCAAAACAAAGACCCCGGCGTGACCTACCTGCGGCCGGTCATGCGCCAAAACTTACTCGAGTACGCCAGCTACGTCATCGTCGACCGCGCCATCCCAGAACTACGCGACGGTTGCAAGCCTGTCCAGAGACGTATTCTGCACACCTTGCACGAAATGGATGACGGCCGTTTCCACAAAGTCGCCAACGTCATTGGGGAGACGATGAAGCTACATCCCCATGGTGATGCCTCTATCGGCGATGCCCTCGTCGTGCTCGCCAACAAGGGTTACTTCATCGAACGCCAGGGAAACTTCGGCAACCCACTTACTGGCCATCGTGCTGCCGCTGCGCGTTACATCGAATGCCGCTTGACACCCCTCGCGAGAGAAACGCTGTTCAACATGGAGCTCACCGAATGGCAACCCAGCTACGACGGCCGAAAGCTCGAGCCGGTGGCTCTTCCGGTCAAGCTACCGGTTGCTTTGATGCTCGGCACGGAGGGAATCGCTGTCGGCATGTCGACGCGTATTCTCCCGCACAACTTACCTGAGCTGCTACGCGCCCAGATCCGCATTCTGCTTGGGGAGAAAGCCGAGATCTTTCCTGACTTTCCGCAAGGCGCGCTGATGGACGTCAGCGAGTACGACGGCGGCCGCGGCAAGCTGCGCGTACGCGCAAGATTGCGCACGAGCCGCGACAAGAAGACGGTCACGATCGAAGAAATTCCCTTTGGCACGACGACCGAGTCATTGATCACCTCGATCGAGGCGGCAGTACAACGCGGCAAGCTCAAGATCGCCACGATCGAGGACCGCACTGCAGAAAAGGTCGAGATCGTGCTTCATCTCCGTCGCGGCGCTTACGCTGATGAGCTCATTCCCCAGCTCTATGCTTACACAAGCTGCGAGCTGACGATTTCGTCAGGGCTCGTGTTAATCCGCGACCGACGACCTCAGGAAATGAGTCCAGACGAGGTGCTCGAGGCCTTGACCGAGCAGATCAAGAACCAGATCGGCAAGGAACTCGCCTTCGAGCTCGAGCGACTTGACACCAGGCGCCATCAGCTCACCCTCGAACAAATCTTCATCGAACAACGCGTCTACAAACGCATCGAGGAAGCACCGACTCAGGAGGATGTACTGCGCGAGGTCCACGAGGGGATGGAACCGTTTTCTGAACTCTTCATCCGCGAGATGAGCGACGAAGACGTCCAACGCCTGCTCGAAATCCGCATCCGGCGTATCTCGGCCTATGACATCAGCAAAAACCGCCGTGATATCGACGATATTGTTCGAGCCATCCGCGAAACCAAGGAAAAGCTTTGGGCGCTTCGCGAGACGGCTATCGCCTATTTCGAAGGGCTGCTCGAACGCTATCAGGAGCAGTATCCAAGACGTAGCGAGATCACTAGTTTCTCCTCCGTCGCCAAGAAGGACGTCGCCCAACAGGACATCAAGTTGACCTACGACCCGGAGACGGGATTCTTCGGCTCGGATGTCAAGGGAGAACGCTTCAAACTGACGGTTAGCGAGTTTGAGAAGATCCTCGCCATTTCCTCCGACGGCAGCTATCGCATCATGGCGCCACCCCAGAAGAAACTGCTACCGAAGAAGGTCCTGTACATCGGCACCTTCGATGAAAAGCAAGGACAGCTCCTAACAATCATCTATCGCGATCAAGATAAGAACCCCTTCGCCAAAATGGTCCACATCAAGGGCTTCATCCACGACAAGGAATACGAGCTGATTAAGGACAGGGCGGGCCGCATCGATAAGCTCGTCCTCGGTCGCTGTGAGGGTACCGTACATTTGAGCTTCGTCCCCGCCAAACGCCAACGAGTGACGGAGGCTACCTTCGACATGAGCACTCTGCGCCCTTGCGGTCTGAGCGCTCGAGGAACACGCATGGCACCTAAGCCCACGGCACGCATCCGCCTACTCTAATTCCCATCCAGAAGTGCCGACGATGGGAAGGCGCGAAGGATGATGGGAGACCGATGCGAGATAAGATAAGGCGGGCACGCGGGGAAGAGTGCGCTAGCGCGCTGACTCATGGCATCGGTGCACTCGCTGCCATTGCTGGCACTGTGATGCTCATCCTGCGTGCCGCGGGCGATGCACGTGCTGTGACCAGCGTGACGATCTTCGGCGCCTCAATGACGGCGCTTTTTCTCTCCTCGACGCTCTACCACACCGCGACAGGCGCCCGCGCTGAACGAGCTTTGCGCAAGCTTGATCACATCTCAATCTACTTGCTTATCGCAGGAACCTACACGCCACTCTGCCTCGTCGGGCTAAAGGGCGCACTCGGCTGGTCCCTTTTCGGTGTGCTCTGGGGCCTTGCAGCTCTGGGTACCGTCTTCAAGCTTTGTTTTATTGGTCGTTTTGCCGCAATCTCGC
Source organism: uncultured Acidobacteriota bacterium (assembly GCA_964432135.1). GTDB lineage: Bacteria > Acidobacteriota > Polarisedimenticolia > J045 > J045 > JANTFM01. The sequence goes on along the minus strand of CAYSMT010000156.1, from coordinate 2,380 downwards.
TTTTGCTCTACCTCGTCATGGGCTGGATGGCCGTCATCTGCATCAGACAAACCTACGAGTTGCTCGGAGCTCGCGGCTTCACATGGCTCATGGCCGGCGGCCTCGCCTACACGGCCGGCGTGCCCTTCTATGCTTGGAAGTCACGCCGCTGGACCCACGCGATCTGGCATCTCTTCGTCCTCGCTGGGGCCGCATGCCACTTCTGGACCATCTTGGCTTACCTGCTTCCCTGACGAGAGCATGGAAGCGCTTCCCGCAAGCCGATAGAGCATGCGAAGCTACGCCAACACGAAGGGTGAAGGATGCTCCGCCCCGGCCGATAAGCAAGCGTCGGACGCTGGGCAGACCACTTGCGAAGCGCCTGCGACCGGAGGGCACGATGACCTGGAACGACAAGCTCAATACGGAACGAATGACGATGAAACGAAAGCTTCTTCTCGCCTCCGCAGCATCCTGCCTGCTCTTCTCCTCGGCCTGCTTCAAGGGCGCTGGCATGCCGGCGGGAGGACCCTTCATCGGTCGCGCTAAAGTTATCGAGGGTGAGATCCCGCCAACGTGGTATCACCTCGGTCTGCCCAGCGGAGATCTACGCTCGCCTCATGGGGGAGACAAGGTTTTCCTCGAGTCAGTGACCATGGATCTCTTCCGTAAGGACGCAAGTGACCGGCCCGACGTCGCCGTCTATGTCTCCATCAAACCCAACTTCTCAAGCGGCTCACCAAACAGCTCATCAAAGGAAGATCGGGCCGGGTGGATCCACGCCCGCCTCAAGGCGGGCATCGAAGCCCTCGGCGGCGAGTACGAACAGATAGTGCCCATGCCTCCACAAGCGAAAGAAGATGGCAAATCTATGCTCGCACGCATCAAAGTGCTCCGCCTCGAGCGAGAAATCGCAAACAAGCAGTGGGCTCGGGAAGCATTTGCCGTCAACCGTTTCGAGCGCGTGTTGCGCGTCGAGGCGCGGGTCGGCGTACCCTTGTCTTTCCTGTGTTGGCCGAGCGGGGGGAGCTTCCGTATCGTCGTCCTGAGCACAAAGGACGCGCGGCGTTTCTATGAGATCTACATTGTTGTTCCTGAGGAGGGCAGCAAGATGACGGTGCCCGCGGGTCTTGAGCTCCTCAACAAGTTGACCTTCCACAAACCAAAGTTCTGAGTCAAGGCGTCACGCAAGAACATCCCCCAGTATTCACACCCAGATTCGGGCCGGATGGGCTTTAGATGGCGTGCCAGGAGCTCGCGCTCCTCTTGTGCGCACCCCCACACCGGAGGACGACCTCCCACCAGCGTACTCGCAGCGTTTCGCCGGGATCGACCCGTGCGACGGACGCCTCGAGCCAGCGAGTTCGGGCCTCTTCAGAAGCCTCGGGGTATAGACGAGCCGAAATCGCAGGTACGGTGAGCAGATCGATCAGCTCCTGCTGGACGATCGTGAAATCGATCCAACGGCTGCCCTCAAGCTTCATCCCCGCCTCGTGACCGAGGGCGAGTATTTCGTCGACACCGCGCACCGGTCCTGCCGGCTCGGGAGGGCTGCCAAAGTGGTGCTCTCCGACGCGGGCGAGCGCAAGCTGTAGCGGAGCCGGGGGCAGGTCCCGCACGCCACGAAGCTGACTCGCGGGGACGTTGAAAGCAAAGCTCGCTCCCGGTCGCAACACTCGAGAGAGCTCTCCGAGGGTTCGGCCAAGTGCGGGCAGGTGCCACAGAGCAGCGCTGCAGCTTGCACCGTCAAAGAAACCCATAGCAAAAGGCAATGCACGGCCCGTACCGACAAGAAAGGCTTTCTCTGTCTCGGGGTGCTCGCGCCGAGCGACGGACACCATCGCCAAAGCACGATCCACACCCACGACCATCCCGCACGCCCCAACCCGCGCGGCGAGGCGCGCACTAACGAGCCCACTGCCCGCAGCAAAATCGAGAAAGCGCTCTCCCTCTTTGGGATCGAGCAGCTCGACAAGATCCTCCGCCAAGCGATTGTACAAGCATCCATCGCGTACGATCTCGGCGTAGACCTCCGCAGCCATGTCATCATCCCAACTATCGGCTTCTCGCCTCACGGCCGGTCCTCCGCCACACGACGCACAAGCACCTCGAGCAGGCGGGCGGCTTCAGCGATTCGTTCGAACTCGAGGCCCTCCGGCCGATCCCGTGGGGAATGCACGGCGAGTATGGCTCGACTCAGAGAGCTACTCGTCAACGTCAGCGCAGGGATTCCGGATCGCGCGAAAGGCATGGCGTCCGTTCCCGTACCGGGTGGCAGACGTACTCGCCTTGCCGCGATCGTCTCCTCGCCAGCGATGCCTTGAACCCAGGCGGCGAGCGATCCCGACGCCACGACCCCGAGCGGGCCGGGAGCGCCGATTCCATCCACGTTGAATACGAG
>CAYSMT010000155.1:0-6549 GCA_964432135.1 uncultured Acidobacteriota bacterium | reverse complement strand
CGATGGAGAAGTTCCTCGCCAAACACCCCGGTGGCCGCCATCAGGAAGAGGTGGCAGCGGAAACCGCCGCTCGCTTGGCGGAAATTACCGTCGATATCAACTCGGTAACGGTCGAGAAGTAAGCCAGCGCATCTTTGCTGTTCTGCGGGCCTGATCCTGGTGCGAATGCGCCAGGATCAGGCTCTTCTTTTTCTCAGGGCTCGAACTCATCAGCGCCAAGATCGCATTTGATAGGGGCGATGCCGTCGCCTTCCTGGACGCGGCACTTATGATCGCTGTCGATTAGCACCCAGACTGGCAGAGGAATGACGCAGGAATCGATGAGTGGGGAGCCTGGCTGGAGATGATAATCACCCGCGCCGACATTGACATATAGTGGGTCTTCGTTGATGTTTCCCCAATTACCACTCAGAGCATTGACTTGAGCGATAGTGTTCAGTTTCGTGCTGCCTTCATCGAGAATCATGATCCCATTTTCAAACAGGTCATTGCCGACGAGTTTTTGATCGCCACTTAATCCGGCAGCAGCGTCGTTGGGTTCTTGGATGGCGAAGTCATTGCAAAAACTGAGAATATTCGAATCCAGCTCCGGAGTGCATGCAGCGGTACCTCCTGAAGCCGAGAGCGAGCAGCTTACGCCGGAATGCGCAATGTTCGAGATTGTGTTGCCTGCGATCAAACCCCTGATGCGCGCGTTTCCGCTTCCACCTTCGGCGGTCATCTCGATTCCGTTTCCAGCGGTGTCGTGAAGAAGGTTGGATGCCAAGGCGAGATCGATGGTGGAGTCCTTGCTATTCCAGCAGCGTGCGAGCAAACTCATCCCCGGGTCGCCACCGACGATTTCATTGCCGACGAGTTCAACACGTGCTTTACCATTGAACAATCCATCCGTTATCGTCACATCTAATAGCCAGGATTCGTTGCCCTTCAGCAGGCTGCGGTGAATTCGTAGATCGCCATGGTCTCCACCCTCGATGTGAAAGCCGAATACCTTTGGTGCACTGCTCCCGTAGATCTTGCTTTGATCTACGAAGGTTTCGATGCCACACATGTAGTCTGAAGGTGTTTGGAGGTAAACAGCATTTTCTTTTTGATCACGAAATATTGACCGGAGTATCTCCACTCGCTGGCCTGAGAGAAGGATTCGGATTCCCCGTTTGCCGCCAGCGAACTCTATGCCATCGAATAGATAGTAGAAGTTCTCGCATTGCCCGAGAGGGCCATTGCTGAATAGGTCGCTCGGCGCACTCGGGGCAGCCTTCCAGAGGAAAGGCTGGGTTTGCGGAGAGCGCTTCCATGCGTAGCTCTCGTTGCCTTGGAATCCACCGTAGAAAACGAGCTGCCCCCGAGAGGATGTGACGTATTCGTAGCTCTTGCCCGTGAGCCACATCTCGAGGCTTCGGCCCGCTGGCGACGGGTGAGCGACAGCAGAGCTCAGATTGTTGTACGCATTTGCCCATGAGCTGCCGTCCCCCGTGCCTGTCGCGGCAGGATCGACGAAAATTCGTCGGCCGCAAGGAAGATGACCCTCAGGACGAACGACAGTGTTGGTGCCGAGGGGGCCCCAATCCATGTCGCTGGGAGTCCCTCCCGGTCTCAGCCCAGAGGCTAAATAGTAAAAGGCTGAGCCCGGCTCCGGGAGGTCGGGATCCTCACCCCAACTTCGCCCCAATTCTGTGGCCAGGCAGCGATGGTTGTATCGACGAAAGAACTCTCCCTCCGGGAGAATCCGGCCACGGTAGAGACCGTAATAGCGGGCGGCAGCCGAGGTGTTCCAAGTCATGTGTGTCTTGGAGCCCGGTTTGAATTCGAGTTTCTCAACCTTGAGCCCAGGCAGCTCAGCTGGCATTACGACGGGAAACGCAATTAGGGTCGTCGCGACCCACAAGAGAGCACGGCAGAACTTCAGCATGGTTGTCCCCTCCGACGGATACCGGGAAGCCGGTGGAACGACCAAATGCTGGTACGCGCTCCGGGCCAATCGCTCGGGGCCACGCTTGTCCTACACTTACGAGACCGACATGAAAGCAGCCACCATCGCTGACGCGCGGCAAAATAAGCCGAGAGCCCTGCGCTTCGAAAGCGGCCTCCAAATTGTGCGTTCCCCTCTTCCCGACGAATTGCCAAATACTTTACATGCTTTGCAGAAGTTCCGTCAACCCCGGCTGGGTCTATGCGCTCTCCTTTCGTAGATGCGATGGGTCAGCGGTGGTCGTACCAGATGCCCTTTGAACGGACGACTCGTGCGACATCAAGCTCAGAAGTTGCTGGGCAACAGAGCTCGTCCAGTTCGGCTTGATGGGCATCGATAACTCTGCGGACTTCATCGGGAAGTCCATCTGCGAAGGCGACTTTGTGGGGGTTCATCGTGAGAAATTCGTACTCGTTTTTCCAGATTTTCAGCTGATGTTCAAGCAAATCTCGCTTAGCGCCGGGTGGCGTAGCCGATAGTGTGCTGCCGATCCATGCGGCGCGCCGTCCGACCATGTCGCGAATCTGGCCTGCGACGCGTGCCTGCCAGATGGGTGCCCCCTTTCCTGGTCCAAAGAATCCCGCTGGCGCCTTACGCCGTGCCGAGAAGCAGGCGACGACATTGATGAAGGTGAACTCACCGAGGCCCATTCCGTGTCGCAGCAAAGCGTCGTTACGATGGACTCCGTAGACATTTATCATCGGAGCCACATGGAGCATCGATTGAACGGCAGAGCCGATCTTTCTAGCCTCCTGGAACGCCTCGTTTCGAGACGGTGGCCTCTCCGAACTTTCTATCTGCTCTGCATAGAGGTCGACCGCTGTAAAGGTGTTTTGCAGCCGAGAGAAATCTCGACAGTAAGGTGCGAGCTCAGAGCGCACCGCGAGAAAGACGAGGAGCCTTTCTTCTGGGATGGGGTCCTCGAAGGAGGGCGTGTAGCTATCCGGGGCGGAGAGCGTTGTCTCGATCACCTTCCCGCTCTTCATCGCCTTTCCTGCGATCATGCGCTGACGTGCAAGGCATCCTCCGAGGCATAGCACGCCCATGAAGGACAGTCCCGCCGTAACCAGCAAGTAGAGCTTCAGGCGATGATGTTTTCTGGTGCTCATGACCGGCCACCTCAAAATCCAGGCTCATCGCAATTCTAACGGTTGCTTCCATGGCACATTACGGGCAATCTTTCCCCGCGCGATTCTTCTCCGCATTTCGAGACATCGATACTCTGCCCGTGGGGAAGACCCCACGCATAGTCGAGCTGCTAGAGTAAGCCGCGCGAGCGCATCGAGACAAAGCCGTCATCGCTGATCACGAGATGGTCGTGTAGCTTGATCGCGAGCAATTCGCACGCTCTCCGAACGGTACGCGTAAACGTGAGATCATCCCGCGAGGGTTCGAGCTGCCCAGATGGATGGTTGTGGATGAGGATCAGCGAGGGTGCATTCGAGAGGATCGCGGGTTTCAGAATGTCGGCAGGAGGGGTTCTTGTTGTATTCAGCGAGCCGACCGAGGCGACATGGAAGCAGACGGGACAGTTCCGCGCATCGAGGTAGAGCGCGGAGAGGATTTCACGGTCCTCACCGCGATAGTACCTACGTACGGCTTCGTAGACATCCTCCGGTTTCGCGATCTGCTCCACAGCGAAGCGAATGCGCCCGTCGCGGACCTGCTTGATGCGGACGCGTTGTATCGTTTTCATCAGGGGTGTCCCTCGCTAAGCAGCACCTGCGCGGGTTCTATATGAGACTCCTATGTCATGCCGTTTCAAGCCTGTTCGCTTACCGAGCTTGCTGAAACGGGAAAGGTGTTTCCCTGTGTGGTTTGGATTGCTTCGACCATCTTCAGCCGACTCGTATCATGAACTCATGTTCTCGGTCGGTGGTGGGATGGGCGCGCGCCTTTGGGTCGAGGGGCAGGGATCCCAGTCTCGCGCAGCTTGCCGCCTCAACGCGTGACGAGACAAGCTAGAATCAATGGGTTCGTCTCGGGTGGCTATCGTGTCCTCGATGGTCTGCACGCCACGGACAAGGGGGGCTCATGGAGGTGTTTCGATGGGAACTATTAGGACGATTGGATGGGTCGCGTTCACTCTTGCGCTGTGTTGGGCATGTACGTCGTCGGATGGAGCCTCGGCCGGGAAGGGACCGGAAGCTGTCGTCGCGGGAGCGGATCCTCAAGACGCTGCGTCAGAGACGGTGGCAGCCGCATCACAGGCTCCGGCTATGATTGCGGAAGGCGCGGCCCGGGCTTGGCGTTTTGACGACACACCTCTTGGACAGCTTCCTGGAGATGTCGTCGTGGTCACTGGGCGCTGGGCGGTGAGCGAAGACAACAGCGCGCCGAGTGCTTCGCGCGTTCTGGAGCAGATGGCTGCGAATGGTGGCTCAGTCTTCAATCTGGTGCTGGTTTCGGGCACCGACTATCAGGACCTTGATCTCTCGGTGCAGATGCGTGCGCTGTCGGGTCGCATCGATCGAGGCGGTGGACTCGTCTGGCGTGCGCAAGATGCGAAGAATTATTACATCGCGCGCTACAACCCTCTCGAGGATAACTTTCGCGTCTACAAGGTCACCAACGGTCATCGCCGACAGCTCAAGAGTGCTAGATTACGCGTCGGCCACGAGGTCTGGCACAGCATGCGGGTCGTGATGCGTAGGGATCACATCGAGTGTTTCCTCGATGGCACAAAGCAACTTGATGTGTACGACACTACTTTTGTCGACGCGGGTCAGATCGGTGTGTGGACCAAGGCTGACGCGAAGACGCGTTTTGATGATCTCGAAGTGGCAGAGAGTGCTCCCGAGCACGACTAAGGGCCACAGCGTGCTCTACCCAGTGCCGGAGCTTTGCTGTATCCGCCCCGCTCCGAGCCTTCGGCGCCATAAGACGCTAGTCCTCTGGTCTCTCTTGTCTGCTCTGGGCTTGTACGAGAACTTCCAATAGGCTCTGCTACGGTTGTTCGTCACCGATCGCCGCTACTGCGCGCCCCGCCGGTCGCGTGATGACCAGGGCTTGCGGGCTTGCTTTGGTGAGCGGCGGCGGACCTGTCTGTGCGGCTCTGGCTCGCATCAGTGATCTCCAGCTTCCCTGCATCAACGAGTTTGGTCAGCCCAGGATGATCAACGGCTTTTGGTGAGATCTGTCCGGTCTGAGCCGGACCGAGGTGGAGGGTCTTGCCTCCTGGTAGCGGAACGCGGAGCGGGTCAGGGGTCTTGTTACGGATCGTCGGCATCGCGGTCTCCTTTGACGAGGGAACGAACGAGGGCAACGCACATCGTGGACCGCTTCGTTCCCATCCTGGTCATAGATCAGAAGCGATTATAGCGCGTCCTTCTTGTCCTTCGCGTTTCTTCCAAGTTGGCGCGAGGGTGGCGCTCCGGAGCGTTCCTCTCTCCCCCGGAGGATGCACTGCGGCGGCGGTCTCTTGCCTTTTCTTTGGACGAGGTGGAGCCGAATCGTTGGGTTGCGATGGCCGGCCTCAGCGGAGAGGATGCCTCTCGACGTCGTTCGACATCAACAATGGGCGCTCAACGAAAGACCCCGCCAGCAAGTGCTGGCGGGGTCGGGTTGCATCAAAGCAGGTTGGCTCTGGTGGTCAGACCTTCACCACGTTCTCGGCCGCGGGGCCCTTCTGACCCTGGACGACGTCGAACTCAACCCGTTGACCCTCGGAGAGCGTCTTGAAGCCTTCGCCCTGAATGGCGCTGTGATGACAGAAGACGTCCTTTTCGCCGTCCTCACGGGTGATGAAACCAAAGCCTTTCTCGTCGTTGAACCACTTGACCGTACCGGTGATACGCATTGCCGTACTCCTATTGGTTTTCGAATGGTCGGAGTGCGGCGTTGCTACCCTGCTGCATCGTTCCGTCCTACCCGACTACCCGTGCTCGCGGGAAACCCTCCCGCGTGGTTGGCGATACAATGGGCGTACCGCCATAATCTCAGCCAGTTTAACAGTAAAGTTTGCATAGCGCACTCAATAGATTCCTCGACGCGAGATCAATGGGTTGTCGAGGCGTGGGTGTTTGTTGAGGTATTCTGGCGAGTCTCGCATCTAACCTACTGTGATTTCAGCTAATTAATGTCAAAACTCAGGGTTGCCGGGATGAGTACGTAAAAATCACCAGCGGGCACGGTAGATCTTTTCGGGCCGCAGCGCCTCGGCGAGCGTGCTTTGTATCTCTTCGGCTTGCGCGATCTGAGCGCGTCGTGGTGCAGCGATGAGGGAGGCGAGCTGGGAGTCACCGGTTGCTGCCGCGCCGGAGCGGGTCGCGATCTCGTGCTGCCAGTACACGCGAAGCGGGCTGGGTGCGATCCAATGATTTTCCACCCTCAAAAGGGCATGGAAAAAGCTGTAGATCGGGATTTCGTACCAGCCGTCCGCCGCTGCGGTGAAACCCTTGATCTCGAGCGCTGCCTTGGGAGGTCGGAACGCGATCACCGCAGGAAAGGGGTCGTAGAGACGGCGAGAAAGCTCGTCAAGGGTGAAGGCCGATTCGCCCACGGGTCCGAGAATCTCGCCCACGCTGATCAGGCTTTCGAGGATTGCGGAGATGAGGGTTGCCTCGTCAGGATCGAGG
>CAYSMT010000154.1:0-6552 GCA_964432135.1 uncultured Acidobacteriota bacterium | reverse complement strand
TTCCCCGCTCGAGCGCCGAAAGACAGGAGGCGATCGAGTCGCTGCGCGGCGAGCTGCTGGCTTGGCCGAAGGGGGAGATGCTTGAGCTATTGGCCGAAGCTGCCGTCGATGACGAGCTGATCGAGGCGCGCATCCGCCAACGTTTTGCCGATTCGACCGACATGGACTTGCGCCTCTTCCGGCAGTCGACACGGTCGGCCCTGCGGCCCGGGCGGCGGATCACGCGCCATGAGGTGCCGCGCGTGGCGGTCGATCTTGGTGATATCGCTGCGTCGCTTCGACGTCTCGTTATCGGAGGGCATCCGGAGCTACCGTTGACCTTGCTGCAGGAGATCGCGTGGTTGGCTTGGGCGCGCCTCGACGAGATCGATGACCGGGATGGTGCGCTCGTCGATCTGATCCGTCATGTGTTGCGGCAGTGGTGCCAGGGGTGGGCGGAGGTTGAGGGTCGAGATCGGCAGGCGCTTGCGCGGGAGATCTTCGGTTGGCTGATGGAGGACTGCGATCGGGTCACCAGAGGGTTGATCCGAGAAGCCAAGGATGCCCTTGGCCCGATCGGTCTGGACACGCTCAGCGGGCTGCTGCGTCCGGTCCTGGACAAGCGCCTCGAGGTCAAGGGCATCGCCTGTACTTCTGACGAGGAGCCCTCAATCTACGATCCCCTCGTCGAACGCGTGCGGACCGCCTTGCGGGAGATCGCTGAACTCAAGGGAGACCACGAGACCTTCCTGGCCCTGTGCGATCCGAGCGGGCGTCAAGGCGGTGATATCCTCGCCGCGACGCGGCACTTCGAGCAGCAGGGGCATTTCGCCGAGGCGCTCGCCTGGGTCGATCGTGGACGTCGTAAAGCGCGCGGCTCGGTGCGCAGTCAGCTCGAGGATCTGCGCATATCCCTGCTTTACAAGCTCGGCCGGCGCCGGGAGGCGATCGACGGAGCGTGGGAGCTTCTCTCGACGGAGCCCGGCGTCGTGAGCTTCAAGCGGCTGATGAGCCTGGTCGGCGAGCAAGACCGGGTCGAGTGGCGCCGTCGGGCGCTCGACCAAGCCGAGGCCGGTGCGGATGCGACGGCTTTTGTGGAGATCTGCATCGCTGCCGGAGACACGGAACGCCTCGTCCATCGTCTCGACTCGTCGCCGGGATATGTGCTCGCGGCCCATGCCATCTCTCTCGAACGAGCCGCCGACCTACTCTGCGGCCGGGTCCCCTTTGCCGCTGCGCGTTTGTACACTCACCTCGCGGGTCAGCTCCTCGCGCGCGGCGACGCGCGGCATTACGGCCGCGCTCGCACCTTCCTGGAGGCGGCGCAGCAGAGCTACGCCACAGAAGGAGAGAGCGCGGCCTGGGAGGCCGCGATTCAGCGCATTCGCGATGCCCATGCCGTCGCGAGGGCGTGGTACCCGGCTTCCTGAGCTATCGGGAGCGCTCGCCGAAGCCCGGCTTGACCTCGAGGGTGGCGCGCACGAGGGTTGCGCCATGCTCTCGCGCGGCCTCTACGGCCCCTTGAAGCCGGCTCCCCCGGATCTGGGCGAGCGCGCATTCATCCTCTGGCGTGAAGGCGAGATCTTCAAACAGAATCCGGCCGGCGATGGCCCGGATGGCATCTAGCGCAGCACTGGCCGCCTCGTCGACAGGAGTTTGCCCCGCTTCGAGCTGAAACCACACGACGGGGTGCTCGTCGCCGCCAAAACGGCCGCGCTGGGCGAGATGCCAATCTTTCGGCCATCGCGGGAGGGCGAGACCTTCGAAGGATTCATCGGCAGGAAGTGTGTTCGCCGTAGAAGCGGGATGCCTTGCGATCGGCGCGTCGTCTTGTGCTTCCTCCGCTGCGCGCAAGCTCCTGTCAAGAGAACTCTGATCCGGCCGGCAGGATTCGCCGACGATGGTTACGGCAAGGGTGAGCAGAAGCAGGACAGGCCCTCGCATCGGGTCATCTCGCAGGGTTCATGGCACGCTCCACTGCGGGGCGCGGCTTCGTTGATGGCGTCCCTTCGAGGCGGGTTCGAGCGTGCCCGAGGGTCGCAGCCAGCGGCGACGGTCTTCCGGGCAACCATTTGCCGGACTCACCGAAAATACCGCAGGTTCAAGCGTGTCACATTCCGTGCGCTATTGCACCATGCACACCGGAGGGAGGGAGACCTATATTCCCTCCAACGGATCTGACATCCGGAAGCGAGGACCCTGTGGAGAAAGCGACGGAGGCGCGGACGGCGCCGGTTCTGGGCGAGGGCGCGGAGCTGACCGGAGGTTGGCGGGTCGTTCGAGTTCTCGGAGAAGTCGCGGGTTTCGAGGCGGTTATCGTTGAGGACGATGCCTTCGGTGTCGCCTTCTGCTTTCTGCTGTCGGCAGATTCCCCGGACCCCGAGCTCGACGAGAGCTGGGCCAGCGCATGGGGCACCGTGCGAAGAATCCTTCGGGATGAGCGTTTCGGTCGCCTTGTCCTCGACGAGGTGCCCAGTGCGACACTCCTGGCCGATCGCCTCGCGGAGGGCTGGACGCCGCCCTCAGCCTGGCACGATCAACTCCTCGACCACGTGCGCGGGTGCCACCGTGAGGGGCGCTGGCACGGCCAGATCGCTGCGGATCGCGTCGTCATCGGTGTCGATGGTCTGGCGTTGCCGGGCTGGGGACTCGGCGGTGTCGATCCGGAGGACGCAAAGGCCCGGGATCTCGCCGCGCTCTCCGCGATTGCTGGCATGGCCCCCACACCAGCTCCGGCGCCATCGCCACCGCATTCGCCGGCAGAAGATGCGGAGGACAGCTTCGATCTCGACGCCTTTTCGGACGAGGCTCTCTCACCAGCCCCGCCGGCAGAGGGACGAGCTTCTCCCGAGGTCGCCGCGCTGCGGACGGCGATGGCGTCGGACCATCTGCCGACGCTTCGCTCCGCGCTCGCCGCCTGGGTCGAGGCCGACGGTGCCACCGAGCTACCCGAGGTCCTCCTGGCGCGAGACGCACTGGCCCGGCTCGAGCAGAAAGTGGCTGCAGCGTTGGACAAAGCTCAGGGCTTGCTTCAGAAGGGCGACTCGCTCGGTGCCGTTGCGATGTGTCGTGAGGCGGTGCGTCTCGGTGCCGAGGAGGAGGCGGAGCCCGTCTTGCGGGAGGCGCGCAAGCAAGCTCGTGCGATGCTTTCGCGCCGCCGGTTGCCGAGCCTGCGGGTCTTGGCGATCTCCGTCGCCGGCTTCGCCGCGCTCGCTCTGCTCGTTGTGGCCGGATGGCTCTCCTTTCGTGACGCGCCCGAGGATCGCCAGCTCGCCGAGCAGGTCGCAGAGACCGTACGTCGTGGTGGGGAACGTTCCGCAGTGAGCTTCTTGGCGAGCCTGCGCAGCAGCGGTGTCGAGAGCCCTCGTGGTGAAGAGCTGCTGGCCGAGCATCTCGAACGCCTCGTTGATCAGGAGCGCGCCATGATGCTTTCCCTGAGGCGGGAGGTCGTCTCGCGGGGGGCGCGTCCCCACCGGGCAGATCAGCTCGCCGAGGAGGCCTTCACCGAACTGAGCACCCTGGCGACAACCGACTTCTCAAGCCCGATCCTCCCGGAGCGAGTCAGTCGCGCGATCGTGCTGCTGGATAAGGCCGCGGCACTCTACCGTGTCGACACCGAGCTTCATGCCGAGCAGGCCGTCATCGCCGTCGATCTGCTCCTGCGCGAGGATCCGCTCTTTCAAGGCGACGGGGGAGGGGCGTCGCGATGACGAGCCTGACTCGGAGCAGGTTCCGTCGATGGCCTGGCGCTTTCGTCCTCGTCGCTGGGCTGATTGTCTTCTGCGCGCCCCAGCAGGTGTGGGCGCTGCTTGGCGCCCGCAACGTCGCGGATCGCGCCTCCGTTGAACCCTTGCGGAAGTTGGACCTGAAAGCCCTGCTCAGCGGGAACGGAGGCGGCGCATGGAAAGAGGCGGCTGCGAAGCTTCCCGCGCGTTGCAAGACCCCCGAGATTCTCTCTCGCAAGGACTGTCATGACGATCTGCGCTGTGGTTGGCTCGGGGCGCGTGCCAAGGTGGCGCGGGCCTTCAGCGGCGAGGTCGTTCGCGGTCGAGGGGATGCGGCGAGCTTCTTGCACCGTGCCGCGCAGCGCCTTTCGGTTGGTGGCGTCTGCGGGAAAAACGCGGCGCGCCGTGCGGCCTGGGAGGCAGACCGGAAGGCGGCTGCCGAGGACGATGCCCTCGTCCATCTCGCGTTGGTCAGCGAGCTTTGGGGCAAGGTCTCGGGGCCTCTCTTGGAGTCGGGGCCGCAGCGGGAGGTGGCAGCCCTCGTGGAGAAGGTCGCTGCGGAGGGTTTGGTGCGGCAAGATCCGGCGCGCATCGTGCCGCACGCGCAGGAGCTGCGCTCAGCGTGGGAACGCGGGCGCTGGTTGGTCGCGCATCCCGTCGTTGCACGACTGCGCCAGACGGTGCCGCATCTGTGGGCACCGGCAGGAGGTGTACCGGCCGGCTGCGGCGAGAAGCTCTCTCGGCCGGAACTCCTCGACGACCAGTGGCGCGGCTACCTCGTGCGCGAGGTCATTGCCGGGGCGTTGAGCTGCATCGCTGATCGCCTTCCCGAGGCCCTTGCGGCCCGGGGACGTCCCGTCGCATCGCCACGCGATGTGCAGATTCTCGCGCGAGGTCTCGCCACCGTCGCTGCACGCGACCGCGGGGGGCGGACCTTCTCTGCGGATCGGGCGTTACTGGGTCGGATCGATGAGCTCGCGGCGCGTTGTACGCCATCGACCCGCTCGGCGGTGACGCACGCACGCACCCGGCCGAAATCGCGGCGAGCGAAGGCACCTGCGCGGTCACGGAAGAAAGGGCGCCAGCCTTCCGGTAAGCGGGCGCGCTCGAAGGCCACCCCCACCCGGCCGAGCACAACGCGGCCGCGCCGCCGGTCCACGCCAGGCCAGCGTGAGCTCGTGCGTTGGGCTAAGAGGGTCGAGGCTCTCGTCGGCACGCGGCGCGGGCTCGTGCGCGATGCGCGCAAGGCTCGGGATCGCAGCTCCCAAGAGCGCGAGCTCAAACGTCTCGTCGTCACGGCGCATCGCGCTCTTTGTGCGCCTCTCGAAGCGCTCGATCCAGAGGACATCGAGGCCGTGCGGCGTGGATTCAGTGAGGGGCGGTTGATCGTCGATGAACGGGGCTGCGATGCTGCCGAGGGCCGCGTATCGCTCGAGCAGCTCCTCTCCGCAGCATCCGGCCTCGAGCGTCTGGCCGCCGCGGCGCGGATGCGCGGCGCGGCGCGAGATGTGGCGCGTGGTCAGCCTGTTCGGGCTCGGCACACGCTCGATGCCGTCAAGGAAGAATGGCGGGGAACGACCTGGATCGTTCTCTACGCCTGGGCCGCGCGCCAGGAGGGCGACCCGGTCACGGCGGACCGAGTGCTTTCACGCCTCGACGAAGGCACCCTTGATAGACTGCGCGCGTCCGGGAGCGAGGAACTCGCCCGACTCGTCGCCCACGCCTGCGTCTCCCGTGCGCCCTGACGCCCAGCCGCAGTACGAGCGGCTGACGAGAAAGGACGCACGGTTGGAGGGTCTTGGAGGCGTGGTCCCTGGGTGCCGGAGCTGCGCGGGGGGGGCGGCAGGTCAGGAGGCGGCCGTGTCGGTCTCGCCGCCTTCTTCCTTGGCCCGGCCTCGGGCCGCTTTGCGATCGACGGCGTCCTGCACACTTTTCTTGGCGGGTGCCAGTGTGACGGATAGATCGCGACCCATCATCTGACGTGAGCGGTCCTCGGGTTGGCCATGCTCCTTGACGGTCTCGATGACACGGTCGAGCACTTGCTCCCCCGTCTCCGGGCGACGCATCTCACGCTTGCGGAACATGATCGTGACCCGGACCTTGTGCCCCTGGTCGAGAAACTTAATGACTTTGCCGGTTTTCGTATCGAAGTCGTGGCCGTCGATGGCAGGCCGGTACTTGATCTGCTTGATCTCGACCTGGTGCTGCTTGCGCTTGGCGGCCTGGGCCTTCTTCTGCTGCTCGTAGTTGAAGCGTCCGTAGTCCATGATCCGGCAGACGACGGGGCGCGCGTCCGCGGCGACCTCGACGAGATCCAGCCCGCGAGACTGGGCGATTTCCAGCGCTTCGTCCACGGGAATGACGCCAACCTGCGCTCCATTTTCATCGATGAGTCGGACGGGACTGATGCGAATTTGGCGGTTGATACGGGCCTTGGGAGGGCCCTGACGGTCCATCATGACAGGTCTTCTCATCCGGTGTTTGCGTTCCTCCTTGTGCGCTGAATCCACTCCTGCCACGGTGCGCACATCCCGCCAGCCGGAACATCCTATCATTTTCCCCCCGGAAAGCCGCTTTTCTCTTTAGGAATCTGGGGGTTCGGGCGGCACAATGCAACGCAGTGCGAAATGGGGCGCCAAGAAGGTGGCCGGAGGTCCTCGCCATGAGCACAGGGAAGCGACTCCTCTCCTTTGCCGCTGGGCCCGCCCGATGGCCCGATGACGCGCTCGACGAGCTCGCCCGCGGGCTGCGTCCTGGAGCCGGCGGTCTTTCACCGCTCGAGTGGAGCCATCGCGGCGTGGCCTACGGCCGTCTCCATGAGGAGGCCCTCACGCGTCTGCGTCGTTTG
>CAYSMT010000153.1:0-6553 GCA_964432135.1 uncultured Acidobacteriota bacterium | reverse complement strand
GAGGAGCAAGGAGGCGATTCGTACGGAGAGCAAACGGCGGCCGCCTTCTCGCAATCGTTCCGAGAGGTCCATTGCCAACCACGTCGCCAGCAAGGGGTAGATCGGCACGATGTAAACCGAACGCTTGCCGCTGGGGATCGAGAAGAAAACGAGGACGAACAAACAGGCCCCCGCGAGGAAGAGCCATTCTTTCGGCCTCTTGTGTTCCTTCCCAGGCCGAAGTAGACGTAGCGCGGCGCCAGGAAGGAGCAGCACGCTCGGAAGGAAGTCATACCAAGGGACAAGCCATAGATAGTAGAAGGGCCGGAAGTGATGCCAGGAGGCAGCGTAGCGTACGACAGTCTGCTTGAAGAGGATGTTGCTTAGCCATTCCTGCTGTTCCGTGCGCAAGGCGTGGATTCCAGCGGGAACGATCCAGGCCGCGACGACGCCGAGGAGGACGAGCCAGGGAAGGGGAGTGAGCACCTTCTTCCACGCGGCACGCTCGCCCGCGACGGCGAGGCCGGCGAGGACGCCTCCCAAGGGGCAGATCAGTGCGACGGGGCCCTTTGCGAGGATGCCCAGGCCCATCAGCGTGAAGGCGATCGGCAGGCGCGTGGCCTGCCGGTTCTTCTCGATCCACAGCGCCTCGACGAGCAGCACGACAGCCCAGCTTTCGCAGGCTGTCAGCAGCATGTCGATCTGTCCGACCGTTGCCTGGGAGACGAGGCGGTAGCTGACGATCAGCAGGCCTGTTGCCAGCAGCGGGAGTTCTCGGTGGCGGCCATGGTCGAGCAAGAAAGCGAGCCGTGCTGTGGCGAGCAGGGTGAAGATCATCGCGAGAAGCGAAGGCAAGACGGCCGCCACCTCACCGACGCCTCCTGTGATGAAGGAGGCCAGTGCGATGGCCCAGAACATCAACGGTGGCTTGTCAGGGTAGAGCGCGCCATTGACGTGGGGAATTAACCACTCGCCGGTCTGAATCATTTCCTGGGCGACGAGGGCGTACTTCGGCTCGTCTGGGGCCCAAAGATCCCGGGCTCCGAGGGCGAAGGAGCAAACGAGGGTTGCTCCGAGGATCAGCCAGATGACGTCGCCAGAGAAGGCGCCGCGCGTAGCTTGCGGTGCCGAGACTTGAGTGTCCATGGCCATCCTCCCGTTGGACGCGTCTGTCGTGCCCGGCGAGATGATACCCCCTGGGTCGCGAGCTCCGTGCTGTGGGCCGCGGCCCACAGCACCGCTTCAACTCGAGTGGTCGGACTGTTGCTCGCCGAGCAGCTTTTCGATTGTGCTCACGAGTGCGTTTTTTTCGAAGGGCTTCGCCAGGTAGACATCGATGCCGTCGGAGGCGCGCACTTCGTCGAGGCGTTTGCCGAGGCCGCTCATCGCGACGAGTGGAAGACCTGGTCTCAGCGCGCGTGCGCGCGCGAGGACCTCCTCACCCGGAATGTCCGGCAGGACGAGATCGACGATCACGAGGCGCAGCGGCGTTTCGCCCTCGAGGACCTTCATTGCGGCACTCCCGCTGGGCGCCCCCACACTGCGGTAACCCGCGTGCTCGAGAATCATTTGCAGAGACTGCAAAACTATCGGCTCATCGTCGACGATGAGGATCAGGGATTCCTCCCCCTTGCTGTGACCCGACACGTCCTTCTCCCTTGCAGAGGTCTGTCCGGCTTCCCCCTCCCACGGTGCGGGGTGGATCGATCGTGCCCGTGGAGAACCGGTTTGACTCTCCTCCTTCGTTCCGACAAGGCCTTATCATATAACAAAGCTGCGCTAGCTGGTCCGTGCCGCTTCGCTTTCTCTCGCGCTACACCTCGTTTGCACGCGGGCGGCTCGGACTTGACGTGTCTTGCGTGTGGAACCAACGTGATAGTGAGAGCGTGGTGGCCGAGCCATCACCGCGCGGGAGGTTCAGCGTGTTCACGGAGCGCCATGCAAAGCAGATGAGTGATAACGGTTCCGCCGTCCAAGAGCCGCATCTCGGCGAAATGCGGCAGATATTCGACTTTTCGTTGGATAGGATTCGCAACGCCGTCGAGGTCCTTGCCTGCCGGATGCTCGAGCAGAAGCTCGAGGGTTGTCCTGAGATCGACCGCAACAAGGACGTCATCGAGGATATCTACTGCCTTGCGCTCAATCGCGTCCCGGCACTGTACTATCACAGTGCGTCGAGCTTCGCGCGGCGTCTTGACGATCAGGGACCGCCAACCGACATCCTCGCCGCGCTCGATAAAGCGCTGGATTACGCGATCCTCAAGGTCATGGAGAACCCGACGAGGAGCTGAGCGTGCGGTGTAGCCGCGAGCTGGTACAGGGAGGGTCTCTGGCTGCTCGTTTTGAAGCGATGCGCGAAACGTTCAGAATGCGATCTTTGTGGCGACTTCGTCGCCGTTCTCGACTCGAAATAGTTTAGGGCAATGCGAATTAAATCGAACAATTTTCAATAAATGGGGACATCACGAGTCACGATCTGTCAGGAGAATCTGTCCCCAAAACAGGCTCACCGGCGCGCGGAAGCGCGGAGGGTTGTTCCTGGCAGCTCGAGGTCGTGAGCCGAGGCGCTCAACTCCGAGGAGAGGGGGCCCGGGAGCGGAATCTCGATTCTGTGCCCCTTGCTGAGCCATGAGCCGGCCGGTTGGTTGTTCCACAGCGCAATGAGGTCGCCACCGCGCGGGTCACCCCAGGCAAGCTGAGCGAGCTTTGACAGCGAGTCGCCGGAACGTATTTGCAGCCGCATCATGGCCGGGACGAGAATCTTGCGGCCCGCGCCGCAACGTGTCGTGTCCTCAATGCCGCTGAATGCAGCCAGGATAGGCCAGCGCCGACCATCACCCAGGTATTTCCGTGCGAGCTGAGAGAGGCTTGATCCGCGGGGCATCCGAATCTCGCGCGCCATGGGGATCTCGATCAACTGGCCGGTCGCCGGACGGCGCGGCGCACCGGCCCGCTCGAGAAGCGAGGCGATTTCTGCTCGCCCGTAGACCCGGAGCGCGAAGGCCTTGAGGGTCTCTCCCGGCATGACCGCGACACGAGATGTCATGCTCCCGGGCGCGCAGGTGTTGATGATCCTTCCGGGCCGTCGGCCGCTCTCGGCCGGGGCGGCGCCCTTTTCCTGTGCGCGCTGATCTTGGTGTGCCGTCGATTGTGGGGACGAATGTGGCGAGGGGGGCGTTTCAGGAGCGTCTTCGTCGCGTGTGTGGGTGGGATTCGTGGCGGGTGCCGCGGCGTCCGGCGGATTCATCTCCGGTTGTTCCACAGCCGGGACGGGAGCGGAGTCCTTACGCTTCTCCTCGCGCGGTGCGACGGCAGCGAGCACGAGCACGGCAAGCGCAGCGCCGAGCACGGCAAAGGCCTGCCCGATTCTCCCTTTCAGCTTCATCGCGGGTCGCTCCGGGATCGGTCGGATTACGGCAATGCAAGAGTGGTGCCGGAGATAGGAACGGCGGGATCCGGAACTTGTCAACCTTCTTCGGACCCAGTGCACTAACGAAGTCGAAATAGCGAGGGCGATGGCGTTCCTGCTCCGGGGACATATGTTGTTTTCTGGAGGTCCATCCGTGTCCGGAGGGGTCCGGACCGGGGAGGAGTTCTTTGGCCGCATCACTGTCCTGGCTCGAGAGATGCCCGCTCGCGATCGCTGTCGTCGAGCGTGGGGGCACCGTGCTCTACTGGTCCGCGGGAGCCGAACGCGTCACCGGTTGGCGCTGGGACGAGATCATCGGTCGTAAAGCAGGACTCGATCTCTTCGATCGGCGCAGTGCAGCCTTCGGTCTGATGCGCCAGCTTCTGAGGGAGGGACGGATCGAGGGCCGCACCGTCGCGCTGCGAGGAGGTGACGGTCGGCTGCGCACACTCTCTCTTTCGGTGGCTCCGCTGTTTACCCAGGGAAGCGAGGTGGCATCGTATCTGGCCTTCGGGCTCGAAGCCTCGATCGACACCTTTGCGCCCTCTTCGATCGATGCCCATGGCGAAGGGGTTTCGATCGTCGAGCAACTTCAGCAGGGCATCGTTGTCGAGGATGCCACCGGCTACGTCACCTATGCCAACCAGGCTGCCGCACGCCTGTTCGGCCGGCCGGTTCAGCGATTGCTCGGGCGGCACTGGTCCGCTCTCGTTCCCTCGGCCGAGCTCCAGGCGCTTTCCGAGCAGCTGCGTTCGCGCAGGGCGGGAAGGGCGCAGGTCTACGAGACCAAGATCGCTCGTCCTGACGGTCATGATCTCCCGGTGCTTGTCAACGCGCGTCCCCAGCATAAGGACGGTCGTTTCGCAGGGGTCATGAGCGAGTTTTCCGAGCTCAGCCAGGTGCGGACCCTCGAACGGCGCTTACGTCGGGCGGAAAGCGCCGGAGCCAGCGCAATCGTCCTTCAGGCCCTCGCCCACGACCTCTCGAATCTTCTGGCCGTCGTCATCCCCCAAACCGAGATGCTTGCCGAGCGGGCGGGCCAGGACGGATCCCGCGAGCTTGCGGAGCAGACGCGAGCGATCAGCGCTGCGCTCGAGCGAGGTGGATGGCTCGTGCAACAGCTCGCAGACTGTCGGGCGGATCTCTCCGATGATCCTCAGGCTCTCGATCTGGCCCGCGAGCTCGAGTCGATGAAGCTTCTCCTGCCGCAGGTTGCGGGCTGCGACGTCGCCCTCGATCTCAGGTTGGGTCAGGGTGCGTCGCCCTGGGTGCGGATGCATCCGGTCGAGTGCCAGCAGATCGTGCTCAATCTCGTCGGCAACGCAAGGGATGCCGTCGGTGAGGACGGCTTCATCCGCGTCTCACTCACTCGCGCCGAGGATGGGGAGCATGGCCGTATGGCGGTTCTGAGTGTTGAGGACAACGGCGGAGGCATCGAAGCTGAGCTGCTGCCGCGCGTTTTCGAGCCCTTCGTCTCGTCGAAGCCCTCGGCCAAAGGAAGCGGTCTTGGGCTGCACATGGTGCGCCGCCTCGTGGAACGGCGCGGTGGCCGGGTGCGAGTCCACAGTGCACCCGGCGAGGGCAGTCGCTTCGAGTTACTCATCCCGGAGTGTGTTCCGCGTGAGCCGCGATCTGAGGGCGCCGCCATCGTTGCCACGGATGCGAAGGGTCCGCTGCGGATTCTCGTTGTTGAGGACGAAGCGGCCCTCGGTACGACCATCTGCCAGGCGCTTGAGCATCTTGGCCATCGTTGCGAGCTTTCCATGACAGCGAGTTCGGCGCTGGAGTCCTTGTCACCGGGAGAGCACGTCTACGATCTCGCATTGATCGACGTCGGCCTTCCTGATCAAGATGGTCGTGAGCTGCGTCGCTTGCTCGAGCGGCGTGACCAGCGTTTGGCGACGATCCTGTGTTCGGGTCGCCCCATTTCGGGAGGGGCCGGGGTTGATTGCTTGCGCAAACCTTTTACGATCAGTGAGCTGTCCGTGATGATCCAGCGTGCCATGACACGCGTCGAGCGAGGCGCTTCCATCGGATGACCCCATGGACGTGGCGTAGGTACAATCGCTCCATGAAGACAAGCCGTCGCGAAGACGAGATCACGCCCTATCTCAGTGATGAGAGTCGCATGCCGGGAGGGCACGCCGAGGAGATTGCTTGGCCCGAGAGCGTCTCCGAGGCCACGGACCAACTCGCCCAATGGTATACCGCTGGGTTGGCGGTCAGCGTCTCCGGTGGAGGTACAGGTCTCGTCGGGGGACGCGTGCCTCTCGGCGGCGCCGTTCTGGCGACCGATCGTTTGTGCGGCATCCTCGGATTCGAATGGAAAGGGCCTGACGAAGGCCGATTGCGGGTCGAGGCTGGCGTGCCGCTGATCGAGATCCGTGATTACTGTGCGCGGCGCGGCACGTTCTATCCGCCGGATCCCACCGAGGGCAGCGCCTTCCTCGGGGGCACCTTGGCGACCAATGCGTCAGGCGCGCGCAGCTTCCGTTTCGGCGCGACGCGGCGTTGGATCGAGGCCGTACGCTTCGCTCTTCCCGATGGGCGTCTACTCTCATTGCGGCGCGGCCAGGTCGTCGCCCTTGGCGGACGATTCGAGGCGCGTCTCGATGATGGTTCGATTTTCGTCGCGCCGGCTCCGGACTGGAAGCTTCCGGCCACGACCAAACATGCCAGCGGCTACTACTCCGCCCCAGGCATGGATCTGATCGATCTACTCATCGGTTCAGAGGGCACCCTCGGTGTTTTCCTTGAAGCCGAGCTGCGCGTTCTGCGTGCTCCTCGGGAGATGCTGGCAGGTATCCTCTTTTTTCCCAGCGAGGGAGCGGCCTACGACTTCGTTCGTGATGCGCGAGGGAATCGGCGAGAGGGTGCCCTCGGTGTGCGCCCCTGGTCTCTTGAGCTCTTTGCTGCCTCCGCCCTGGCTTTGCTGCGCACACGCGGTCGCACGGTCCCGGCTTTCGCCGAGGCGGCGATCTTCTTCGAGGAGGGTCTGGCGGACGCTGACGCCGACGAAGCCGCGTGTTTTGACGCATGGCTCGAACTCGCCGAACGTCACGGGGCTTTTGACGAATCCTGGATTGCTAGCTCGCTCGACGACGATCGTCGCTTCCGCGAGTTTCGGCACGCCGTTCCGCTCGCGATCAACGAGGTTCTCGCAGC
>CAYSMT010000152.1:0-6565 GCA_964432135.1 uncultured Acidobacteriota bacterium | reverse complement strand
GATCCGGGCACTCGTAACGGCGACCAGAGCCGTTAACGCGAGACATAGCAAAATGAACCATGTTGTCTGATAGTAATGCGCCCCAAGCACGACCTCGAGCCGGCGCGGCTCGCCATACGCGCCACCGGTGCTCGCCGCAACGAGGAAGGTGTAGTGCCCCGGTGGCAAGTTGGTATAGAAGGCGGCCCGACGCGCGCCGACCTCGATCCACTCCTTGTCCCAACCCGCCAGCTTGTAACGAAAGCGCACGCGTTTCGGCGACGAGAACTCAAGTGCCGTGTAGTGGATCTCGAGCTTGTCGGTCCCTGGGGACGCCCGAAGGACACCACCCTCGGGCGGAAGAGGGTGCCCATCGACAAGGCTCTCCTCGATCGCAAGCCGAGGCCGTGTATTCCGTTCCAGGAGCTTGGTCGGATCGATCGTCGCCAGCCCTCGCACGCTCGGAAACCAGAGCGTTCCATCGCTGCGCCGCAGCCCCGCGGGGGACGCCCCGGCATTGAACTCGGCTGAACGCAGCCCATCCGCCACGCCGAAGATCTTGGGCTGCAAACGATCAATCTTGCCCTCGCTCAGGGCGAGCAGATCCGCACGGCGAATCCGCGCCACGCCGCGATTACGCGTCAGCCAGAAGTAGCCCTCGTCGTCCTCGACAATCGTGAAGGCGCTGTCGTTGTACATGCCCTCGCGAGTACCGTAGCTGATGAAGCGCTCACCATCGAAACGCGCCAAACCACCGCCATGGGTTCCGGCCCAGAGCACGCCTTCGTGATCGACGTAGGCCGTGATGATCACGTCCCCTCTGAGGCCATCCTCGATGCTGTAGTTGCGGAAGACGCCATCTTTGAAGCGGCTAATCCCCCCCCCATGCGTGCAGATCCACAGGCTGCCATCGGGCGTCTCCACGATGTAGCGCGCCACGTTGTGCGCCAAGCCCGAGCTGATGTCGTAGTTCTCGAAATGCCCGTCGACAAAATGAGAGACGCCGCCACCCTTTGTCCCGATCCAAATCGAACCATCGCTGACCTGGGTGATGAAGTACACGATGTCGTAAGCGAGGCCATCCTTGGTCGTGTAGGTCGTAATCTTGCCATGATCGATGATCGAAAAACCCCCGCCGTAGGTTCCGATCATGAGGCGACCGTCCCGGTCTTCCGCGATAGCGCGCACCTCATCATTGGGAAGGCCGTCCGCTGTCGTGATGGCGCGCATCTTGCCATCTTTTATGCCAAGCAAGCCGTGACCCGCCACACCCATCCAGAGCGTGCCATCATGTGCTTCGAAAATGCCGCGCACGTCGTCGCCAGGAAGCCCCTCCGCCTGGCCAAGAACGTGAAAGCTGGCGTCTTTGAGGACGTTCAACCCACCGTTATAGGTTCCGATCCAGAGGTTTCCCTGATAATCCTCGAAGAAGTTCAGCACCGAGCCATCCGTCAGCCCGTGCTCGATACCGAAGGACTCGAAACGCCCGTTCTCGAAGCGACTCAGGCCGAAGCTGCCGAGCCCGATCCAGATCGCCCCGTGGCTATCTTCGTAGAGCGCCCGGATATGGGTTTCGGGAAGGCCCGACTGGACCGGAATTTCGCTCCAACGCCCTCCCCGGCGCCGATAAAGCTGCTGGTGATTCCCGGCCCAGAGCTCGCCTTCACGCGTCTCGAGAACCGATAGCACGACTTCCCCGGCAAAAGGGCTGTCAACAAGAGGCTCCACCCGGTCACCAACAAGACGCGCCATGCCCGCGTTGGTGCCAACGATGACACCACCTTCACGCAGTGGAGCCATCGAGGTCACGAAGTCGTCCGGCAGGCCCTGCTCCGTCGTCAGCACCTGGGTGCGACCATCCTTGTAGGAGATCACACCGGAACCTTCCGTTCCGATCCAGAGCGTGCCCGAGCTGTCGAAGACAAGGCTTCGGACCGTCGATCCGCCGATGATGCTCGAGGAGATCTTGTCCTCGAACACGCGCCCGTCAAAACGCGCGACGGAGGGCGCCGTAGCCACCCAGAGCGCGCCATCCGGGGCGAGCGCAAGCGCGAGCACGCTGCCGGGGGCAAGGCCCCTCCCATCCCGTGAAGTGTAGTTGACGAAGCGGGCACCGTCGTAGCGCGTCAGACCCTCTTCGCTACCAAACCAGAGATAGCCGTCGGAGGTCGCCGCCAGCGAGAGCACACTCGACTGGACGAGGCCGTCCTCTTCCTGCCAGGCTTGGTGCTTGTACTGGCCGAGGGGAGTTCCTGGCTCCAGGGCGCCGGAGAAAGAAGAAAGCAAGGCCGCTGTGGCCAGGCAGGCCGCGGCGATCGAGCGCTGCTTTCTCGCTGACATCCGCTCCCGCCCTCCTGGACATCTCGCGCAAGCCCCGGCGCGAACGCCCCCGCACCGGGGTGCCGAGAGGCCCCCTGTCCTTAAAAGATGTATTCCTGCTCGTCCGGAGGCCAGCCCTTGAGCACCTCGTTTCGAGAGCCCGCAAAGGCCCGGCCAGAAAGCCATCCGCCTGGATTTTTCGGTGCCCCGATAGACATCCGGGCCCTCGCAGCCGTAGCAGGAAAGAGTAGACTGGTGGCTCCAGAAGCTCGCACGGAGCGATGCCACAGTGAGAAGCACTCCATAGCCCTGCGGGGGGAGAAGTGATGCTGGCAGAGTCAAGCCCTGGACCCTGCGTCCTCGAGATGAGCGCGATATCCCGCGTCTTCCACATGGGCTCGGCTGAAATCCGGGCTGTCGATCGCATCGATCTCAGCGTTGCTCCGGGGGATTTCCTCGCGATCATGGGCGCCTCGGGCTCAGGCAAGTCAACGCTATTGAACCTGCTCGGCTGCCTCGATACACCCAGCCAAGGAAGCTACCGAATTCGGGGAGAGGAGGTCGCCCGACTGAGCGACGATGCCTTGGCCCGGATCCGCAACACCCAAATCGGCTTCGTATTCCAGACCTTCAACCTGCTGGCCCGGCTCAACGCACGGGAGAACGTCGAGCTACCCTTGGTTTATGCTCGCGTGCCTGTGCTCACGCGGCGTACGAAAGCCCGTGAGTTGCTCAAACTGGTGGGTCTCGGCGAGCGCGAAAACCACCGCCCGGACCAGCTCTCCGGCGGGCAGCGCCAGCGCGTTGCCATTGCGCGCGCGCTCGCCGCGGGACCGGCGATTCTCCTCGCCGACGAGCCAACGGGCAACCTCGACAGCACCACCTCGGGAGAGATCATGGACCTGTTCGCTAAGCTCAACCGCGACGGGCACACCATCGTGATGGTCACCCATGATGCGGAGGTCGCCGCCAGAGCGAAGCGCGTGATCCGCATGCGAGACGGCCAGATCACCGAGGAAAGGTCGCATGCGGGCTAGCCATCGTTTCCGAAGGCACCTTTGGCGACTCACGCTGCTGGCGATGCTCAGCACGATCTCCCTCGGCGCCTCCACTCAAACCACATCATGGGGAAAGGGAGATGAGGAGTTACTGCTGACGGGAATGCTCCGCGCAGACCGCGCTGACCTTCTTTTCGCTCCCGTCACGACCGTCCGTAACCTCCAGCTCAAATGGTTGATCGACGAAGGCAGCCAAGTCGCCCCAGGCGACGCTGTCGCGCGCTTCGATCCGGAACGCCTCGAAGAATCTCTCGCGCGTAATGAAGACAAGCTCGCGGAGGTCCTGCAACGAGAACTGCTCGAGCAAACCGCGGCGCGGCTCACGAAACTCAACCTCGATCTCGCGCTGGCGAAGGCCGAGAGCGAGTTCCGCATTGCCGAGCTCGAGGCCTCCGTTCCGGAAGAGCTCCTTGAAGGCGTCGAGTTCCGCGAACGACAGCTCACTCTCGCCAAGAAACAGCGCGCGCTCGATGACGCACGCTTCGCGCTGTCGACTCAAGAGCTGACACGAGTCGCGAATGCCGAGGCGACCAAGCTCGAGCTGGCCGAGTTGCGTGACGCTATCACCCAGGCAGAGCAGGAACTCGGCGCACTCGTGCTGCGCGCCCACCAGCCAGGGATCGTCGTGCACGAATCCCATCCTTGGGAGGGTCGCAAGTTTCGCGAGGGCGACCGCGTTCGTGCGGGTTGGCTCGTCGCCTCCATCCCGGAACTCGACTCCCTCGAGGTCATTGCCTGGGCGGCAGAACCCGATCTGCCCCATCTCGCACGCGG
This sequence comes from uncultured Acidobacteriota bacterium, assembly GCA_964432135.1. Classification (GTDB taxonomy): domain Bacteria; phylum Acidobacteriota; class Polarisedimenticolia; order J045; family J045; genus JANTFM01. The sequence continues at coordinate 2,435 of CAYSMT010000152.1, read as the reverse complement.
ACAGGGCGCTCGGCTTCGCCTTGACGCCTATCCTGAGCGCTCGTTCAGGGGACGCATTCTCTCCATCGGACGCGGCGGTGAACGGCGAGCGATGTGGGGCAAGACACCTTACTTCCGCATCCGCCTCACCATCGAGAAGGTCGATGTCGAGATCATGAAGCCCGGCATGAGCGCACGCGTGCTCATCGACCCTCTTCCCATGGAGGACCCGTCATGAGTCGGCGAAGCTGGTTCGCTCTCGTCGGCCTCGTGGGCCTGTTCGGAGCAGCTTGGAGCGTCAAGGCGGCCATCTTCGAACGCGACGAACGTTGGGTCGTAGTCGAGGCGACACAATTCATGCGGCGTATCGCGGCCAGTGGTGAGCTACGCTCAGCCAATGCCGTAAGCATCGGCCCACCCCAGATACGCAGAATGTGGCGCTTCACGGTCTCGCGCATGGCTCCCGAGGGCAAGGCGATTGACAAAGGAGCTCCCATTGTCAGCTTCGACACACGCAGCCTCGACGAAAAACTCGAGCTGCGACGCTCTGAGCTCTAAACGGCCCGCAAGAAGCTGGAAAAGACCGAACTACAAACCGAGGACAAGTACGAGGCGCTCGTCCTCGAGCTCGTCGAGCTCCGCGCTAAGCGCGCTCGTATTGAACATAAGCTTGCGGTACCAGAGGAGCTACGGAGCCGGATCGAACTCGAAAAGATACGGATCGAGGCGGAGCTCGCCGCGCAAGAGGTCGAGCTCACCGAGGAAAGAGTCAGGGTCCAGCAACAAAATCGCGAGGCACGGGTCAAGGCATCGAAACAGCGTGTCGACACACTTACGCGCACAGTCGAGAGAATTGAAAGTGATATCCGGCGCATGACGGTGTGCGCTCCCCGTGCCGGCTTTGTCGTTCACCTCACCGGCTGGAACGGCGAGAAGGCCCAAATCGGCGAGAGCGTGTGGTATGGGCGAAGGCTGCTCGAGATCGCTGATCTGACACACATGGAGTTAGCTGCAGAGATTGCCGAGCCCGACGCGGGTCGAGTCGCTCTCGGCCAACGCGCCGAAATCCGTCTCGATGCGGCACCTGAGAAGACCTTCACCGGACGCATTGAGCGACTAGGCCGTCTCTTTCGTACAAAGTCGTGGGAATCTCCAAGCCGCGTCTTCGACGCTACGATCTCCATCGACGACGCGGACCCTGAGCTCATGCGGCCCGGCATGGCGGCGAGCATCGAGATCCTCTCGCCCTCCGAAGAAGGATTGCTCGATCTTCCCGAAGACGCCATCGTGCGCGGCAAAGAAGGTCCCGCTGTCTATGCCCGCACCGCAGAAGGTTTCGAAGGGCTCGTGCCCGTATGCCTTGGCGAACGCCACGATGGCCGTGTCGTCATCCGGAAGGGCCTCGGGATGGGCGACCGTGTCCGACTCCTCCCCTCGGGAGGCGTGTGATGATGCGTTCCTCTCTGACGACGGCGCTCCTGCTCTTGCTCGTCACCGCCTGTATTCCGTCATCGACTCCCGATCTGCCGACCTGCCGCGTCGAAAAAGGTCATTTTGTCGCTCGCATCCCCGGCTTCGGCAGCTTGACGGCCGCGAAGACGACCTTGATCGAAGTCCCGGCGAGCCTGCGCCAATCCCAGCGCCTCGCGTGGATCTTGAAGGAGGGCGAGCAAGTCGAAGAAGGCGAGCTCATCGCGCGACTCGATCCAGAACCACTCAGGCGCCAAGAACGGCATGCGCACAATGCTATGCGACGTCTCGACTTCCAGCTCCGCGCCAAAGAACGCGCGCTCGAGAAAGAGCGCCGTGCTGTTGAAGCACGCATCGAGCTGCTCGCAAAAGAGAAAGCCGACGCGCAGCGCTTCGCCCCCCAAGATGAGGAGCTGTTTTCTCGTCAGATGATCATTGACGCTCAGATCGACCTTGAACTGCTGGAAACGAAGATCGCTCACGCCCGCGCTCGCAGTGCGCGCTACACGCAGCGGGCACGGGCTGAGATCGAGATCCTTCGCCTGCAGCGCAAGACAGCCGGAGTCAAGCTGAGCCAAATCGAAAAGGCGCTCAATAGTCTCGAAATACAGGCCCCTCATGCCGGCGTCTTCTTCCCCCATAAGAACCGACGTGGGGAGAAGGTTCACATCGGATCAACCCTTTGGCCCGGAGCCACTCTAGGTGAGCTCCCCGATCTCAAGCGGATGGAAGCCAAGATCCAAGTGCTCGAGTCCGAAGCCGCTGGACTGGAAGAAGGGCTCGAGGTCTCCGTCTCCCTCGACGCGCACCCCAGCCGGCTCTTCGCCGGACGCTTGACCACGATCCAACCCATCGCGCGCTCGCTGGACTGGGGCAGTCCCATCAAGTACTTCGAAATCAAGGTCACGCTCGAATCGACGGACCAGAGCATCATGAAACCGGCGAGCCAAGTGCGGGCGGAAATCTTCGTCACTCGTGAGGAGGGG
>CAYSMT010000151.1:0-6589 GCA_964432135.1 uncultured Acidobacteriota bacterium | reverse complement strand
TATCGTGGCTAGAATCCACCTTAGCGACCTGTCCAGAAAATGGGGTCCATTTCAATGATCGAGATAATCTATTTTCTGCTTTTGAAGGTCACGTTCGCCGAAGTCGCAAAGTGCCGCGTCAGCCATGAGGCTGATCGATCATGACACGACTCATCAACCACTTGTTGCGGAAGACCTGGCTGCCACTGTCCTTGCAGTGTGTGATGCTTGCGGCTTTTGCGTTGCTCGTCGGTGGAGGCCTCGTCGTGAACACCAGCGACATGGCTTTTGCCAAAGTCTTGCGCAACACGAACCTGGCCAATTTGATCGTGTGGTCTTATTGGTGGCCTCTGATCATTCTGTCGACGATCTTCTTCGGTCGCATTTGGTGCGCGCTTTGTCCGATGGAGCTGATCACCTCGCTGGCGGCGAAGGTGGGTCTTAAGCGTCGGCCTCCCCGTATCTTGGCTTCGGGTTGGATCGTCGTTGCCTGCTATCTGCTGATTCTCGTCGTGGGTATTCACTTGCTGGCCATCCATAGGGTGCCCTTTCGCATGGCGTTGTACTTGTTGTTTCTTCTCGCGACGGCGCTCGTATCCGGTCTCTTGTTCTCCCGCAACACTTTTTGCGCCCATGTGTGTCCTGTGGGCTTTCTGCTCGGATTCTACGCGCGCCTTGCCCCTCTGGGGTGGGGTGTACGAGATGCGTCTATCTGTTCGGAATGCATCGATCGCTCCTGCATCTCGAGGAAGACGGCGTACGACTTTCAGGGGAGAAGCTGCGGTGTTGGCCTCAAGCCCTTCCATCTCATGGACAACAGCGCCTGCTTGTTGTGTGGCCAGTGCCTGAAGGCCTGCGACCGGAACAATCCGGGGCTCGACGGGCGGCCGAACCCAGGATGGTATCGTCGGCGTTGGTTTAAGGATCTGCTCGACCTTCGGGGCTTGAGCTTCGCCCAAGTCACCTTCTGTCTGGTCGTCTCGGGCTTCGTCATCTACGAAGTCGTGACGGAGTGGGCGGTGACGCGGGAGCTCCTACTGTGGTTGCCATCGCAGGTGGAACAGGCGCTTGGTGCGCATTCCTCCGTAGTGCATGGCCTGCTCAAGTCCGCGCTGTTATTTGGGTTGCTACCGGCGCTCCTCTGGGCGCTGCCTTTCGCTGCCTTTCGCCTGGTCGGTGGACGCCTACGATTGCGCGAGTATCTGCTCAGCTTCGGCATCGCCTACATCCCGATCATGGCGGCCGCTCACGCAACCAAGGCCCTGCTCAAGATGAGCTCGCGCCTTCCCTACTGGAAGTACGTTTTTCACGACCCGCTCGGCTCCGAGACGGCGCGCGGGATTCTCGACAAGACTTTGACCTTGGCGCCTCTGCCCAGCTGGCGAGATCCGGTCATCACCTTCCTGAGTCTGAGTCTGATGGCTGTTGGTGTTGGTCTAAGCTGTGTTGTTGTTCACAGGCTCATTGCTGCGCGCACGAGAGAGGCCGGCTGGCGCGCGGCAACCTTGTACTTGATCCCGATCCTCTACGGAGGGCTCTTCTCTGCCATGCTTTTTGCCTGGCACCTGCGGCTCTTCTCGTAACGATCCTGGATCTGAGCGAATCCCGTGTTCCACTTTTCGGAAGTGCGGCGGGGCCGGTGAGCCATGGGAGACTGGCACAAAGCCCGCGGACGGGTTAGCTTAACTCTCGAAGCCGGGATCTAGCCTGGCTGCGGCGTACAACAGGACCCCAAGTCTTTGCTCCGGAGTCACGTCGTCTAAAGCCTTTCTTTTCGCCCCTTTACTGTTGTTTGGGTAGGAAATGCACGGCTGCGCCGTACAGCTCTAGCCCTGTGCGTTTGCAGCGGAGAAGATGTCCTTCATGACGGATTCACTCACCACGTCCCCGATCGGATTCGATGCTTTCGGGCTTCATAACACCTTGATGCATGGCATTCACTCCGCAGGCTTCGAAGCGCCGCGGCCGATTCAGCTCGAGACCATTCCCGCCGGTCTCGCCGGTCGCGATGTGCTGGGCCTGGCCCAGACCGGCACCGGAAAGACGGCGGCCTTTGCCCTGCCGCTGCTCGAGCGGCTTCTCAAAAACAAGCGCAAAGGGCCCCGCGCGCTTGTGCTCGCCCCTACCCGGGAGCTGGCTACCCAGATTGCGGAGGAGATGCGCATGCTGGCGAAATTCACGGGGCTGAGACTGGTCACGATCTACGGTGGAGTTTCAGTGCGCAACCAGGCAAGCGGGCTGCGAACGCGGCCCGAAATCGTGGTGGGCTGCCCTGGCCGCGTGCTCGATTTGTTGCAGCGCGGAGTGCTGCGCCTTGATCAAGTCGAAACCCTCGTGCTCGACGAGGCCGACCATATGTTTGACATGGGCTTCCTGCCGGACATCCGCAGGATACTCGCTGCGCTCCCTTCACACCGGCAGAACTTACTCTTCTCGGCGACGATGCCGAAGGAGATTCGTCGTCTTGCGGAAGATTTGCTCGAGGCCCCTCATCGGGTCGAGTTGGCTGATAGGGCCCCCGCGGCGACCATCGATCACGCGTTGATCTTGGTCAATGAGAGGCGTAAGCGCGCTCTGCTCGAGCACATGCTCACCGCGAAGGGCTGCAGCTCGGCCATCGTTTTCACGCGCACCAAGCATCGTGCGCGTCGCCTTGCCGAGCAGCTGTGCAAGGCAGGACATCGCGCTGTCGGTCTTCAAGGCAACCTCTCTCAGTCTCAGCGGGATAAGGCGATGCACGGCTTCCGCACGCGCCGCTATGACATTCTCGTAGCAACGGATATTGCAGCCCGTGGCATCGATGTCAGTGGTGTTTCTCACGTGATCAACTTCGACGTTCCGAACACACCGGAGGCCTACACGCATCGCATCGGGCGTACCGGTCGTTCGGAGTGCGCGGGAGTGGCCTGCACCTTCGTTACGGGTGTTGACCACGGTTGGGTACGCGCTACCGAGCGCATGATCGGTGCTCCCATCCCTCACCGGCAGGTCAACGGCTTCGAGTTGGGTGTTGAGGACCGGCCCATACGTCCGCGCACCGCACGCGTTTCCGCGCGGCCACCCGCGCATAACCACGCCCGTGGTGGCCATCCCGGTGCGCGAGGTCGGAGCAACGGGTCCACCTCCACGGGCCGCCGCCGCCGTCGGCGCCATCACTAGACACGGGAGCTGAGAAAGCCGCTCGAAGGTGCTCATGAGAGCCTGGGATGAATTTCCTCGATTCAGCTCAGCTCGCGCGCGAGGTTAAGGATGACCTCGCTCAAGGTCGGATGGTACCAGGGCATCTTGAAGATCTCGCGCACCTTGGCGCGTTGGGCCATTAACACCGAGATGATGTGGATCAAGTCATCCGCCCGCGGGCCGAGAAGAGACGATCCTAAAATCTCTCCCGTTTCCGCATGCGCCATCAAACGCCAGATTCCGAAGCGCGTGCCCATAGTGATGGCCCGTCCGGTCTGCGCGAGCTTTACCTCGCCATAGGCGTACGGCACACGAGCTTGCTTGGCCTCGGCCTCGCTCATGCCAACCTGAGCGAAAGCGGGGTCCGAGAAGACCACGGACATCTTCAGTCGATAGTCGACGGTCTCAGCCGGTTCCACCCCCGCGGCGTTGCGTCCGGCAGCGATACCTTCCTGGTTTGCGATGTGTAGGATCTGATGCTGTCCCGTGGCGTCACCCGCGACATAGACGTCAGGATGTGAGCTGCGCATTCGCAGATCATGCGTCAGTCCCGCGCCGAAGGTATCAAGCCCGAGATGCTCGATGCCAAGGCCATCGAGAGCGGCGCGTCGACCGACGGCCATCAGGAAAGCCTCGGCGCGGTGCTCCCATCTGCGCTCTCCTTCACAGAGCTCAAAGACGATTTCCTTTCCATCGCGCCGGACGCGTTCGATTCGCCCAGGTGCTATGACCCGCATTTGCGGCTCCTCGCTGAGAGCTTGTCGGAGCTGCACCCCGCAGTGCGGGTCCATTTTAGACAGGAGAGGCGATCGGTTGACGAGCAGTACTTCCGTACCGATGCGTGCGAAGAACTGCCCGAGCTCGAGTCCGATCGCTCCGGCACCCAGCACGACGAGGGAGGCCGGTGCCGAGGGAAGGCGTATGACCTCATCACTCGTGAGTACAGGCACCTCCTCGAGCCCTGGGATCGCTAGCATGACGGGCACAGAGCCCGTCGCAATGATGTACTTCGCCGCCCGTAAACGTTGCCCGCCGACCTCGAGGCTCCCCCCGGTGGTGAAGCGCGCCCTTCCTGAGATCAGCTCGTAATCCTCCTTCTCAATGCTGGCCATCTTTGCTCGCTGGAAACGCGCGACGAGTTCGTCCTTGCGTGACATGATTGCTGTGAAGTCGGCGCGCAGCTCGCCCGTGAACCGGAGACCGAGCTCCTCGGCGTGGGTCGCTTCGTACAGGAGGTGCGCGGAGGTAAGCATCGTCTTCGTGGGCATGCAGCCGCGTAGGATGCACAGCCCGCCGAGCTCGCCGTCGTTGATCATGGCCGTGCGAGCGCCGCAGCGCTGCGCGGCCCGCGCCGCAGAGCTTCCGGCGCTGCCGCCGCCGATAACGATTACGTCAAAGTCGTTCATGGTCTCTCCTGCACGCACCTTGCTCCGCAAGCTCAGGCAAATCTCTCCACGTCATCATTCCGACGGTAGACATAAGAGGCTCCGGCGGGGGCGACACCGAAGCGGGCCTTTCTTCCGTGCCGACGCAGCGCCTGTGAGACGCCTTCCTCGAGCGAGGCGATAGGTTTCATTCCCGCGAGAGCGAGCCACTTCTCCGGGAGGTCGCAAAGGGCCAGCACGTGAAAGCGCCGGGTTTTCTCTGCGAGAGCGAGTGCCGTGTGGACACCAACGCGAAAGTCCTTGCGCAGTGCCGCGTCGATATGCGAGGGCTCGCCCAGAGTGAGCCCCTCGCGAAGCTCTTCGTTGCCCATACCATCGGCGCACTCGGCGGCGAAGATGATCGTGCCCCCCTCGCGAACGAGGGGAGCGACGGCGTCGAGGGCCTTGTGGGCTTGGACAAGGTCCCGGTCGAGTGGATGGCCGCCGGCCGAAACGAGCACGCCGTCCAGTGTGTTTCCGATCCGCAGCTCACTGACGGTCGCATACACGGCGCAGGCCTCGGCGTGGGTTACAAAGAGGTCGCCGACGAGGCCACGGGAAAGCTGCCCCTCCCCGGTGAGCAATAGATGGACAGCCGTCGTGGGTGGAAAGAGCCGTGCGGCTGCGCAGGAGGCTTCATGTACTGGGTTGCCCTCGAGTCGGCCAGCTCGGGCGCAGGGGTACCGGCCGCGACCCGCTCGCGTTGCAAGGCAAGCCGCATGCACACCGAGGATGGTTGGCCGCGCTGCAACGCCGGGCACGAGCATCTTGCGCCCGCCGCCGAAGCCCGCAAGGTAGTGGTAGACGATCCTCCCGAGCACGAGCACGGCGCCGGCTCCCGCGACGGCCGGATGGCCAGCGACGGGAAAGGGCGGTGAACCCGCCCAACCCAGCAACAGGGCGGGTGCCTCCGCACAATGGGGTGCGAGATGAGCGCCGCGGCGCAGCACCTCGTTGCCGACCCAAGCGTTGAGTTCCTCGGTCAGCATGGGACGATGCATGCCCGAGGCTGGCACGACGCTGACCTGTGATGCCGGCACGCCTCGCGCTTCGAGTGCGTCGAAGAAAGTGGGTAGCAGTTCCGGTAGGGGCAAGGGCCGGGTGCGGTCAGGCACGACGAGCGCGAGACGGGCGCCCTTGGGCAGGTCTTCGGCGACCTTGTCCGCGGCGCGTGTAGCGGCCTCGTGGATACAACGCCCCGGGTCGTTGGTCGCCTTGAGCCCTGGGGCGCGCAGCACCGGCCAAGCTCCGGCTTCCGGCGGCAGAGCTAGCGCACCCTTTCCGTAACGAATCGTCGTCTCGGCCATGGCTGGGCATTGTGCCACAGCAGCACAAGCGCTGCGGAGACTCCTCGTGCCTATGGATCGAAGCGTCAGCGGGGGGATGGTGGTCGAGCTCGGGCGTAACGATTGCCGGGAAGGTGAAGAAGCTGGCCGCCGAGTTCGAGCGAAAACAAGCTGGCCAGGACACGCTCAGCGGGCATTTTAGACAGCTCGAGCAAGGCGTCGAGCTCAAGCTCGTCGTGGGGAGGAAAGACGGCGAGAAGCTGCCTCGCATCAGCGTCGAGCTTTCTCTCTTCTCCTCCGGGCTCCTCTCTCGCGAGGCCTTCGAGCAAGGTCAGGCACATCTGTGGGTGGAGGCTTCGCGCGACGTCTGCAGGAGAACCGGCAGGAGCGACCCCATCACGCAGCAGCGAAAGCGGCCCCTCTGCGAGCTTCTCTCCTACGCGGCCGGGCACTGTCAGCAGTTCTCGCCCGAGCTCACCGGCGAGACGAGCGCTGATGAGCGAGCCGGAGCGCAGCTCGGCTTCGACGACGACGACAGCTAGGCTCAGGCCCACGATGATCCGGTTCCGTCGTGGGAAGTTGACGGGCAGAGGCGGTGCGTTCGGCGGCAGCTCGCTGACGAGTAGCCCTTGCGTGAGGATGCGTCGCGCGAGCTCTCGGTTTTCGCTGGGGTAAAGACGGCCCAGTCCCGTACCGAGGACCGCAACCGTCGTCCCGCCT